>DATHXI010000021.1:0-3806 GCA_035459705.1 Methylotenera sp.
GGCGCGTCTGCGGAAAACCCCTGCCATTGTTACTGCCTGCATCGGCAAACCAACAACGCACGAACTTATTAGCATCTATTACGATACTCCGGAATTGAAGTTGCTGGATGCCGGAATTAGTTTGCGCGTGCGTCATGTTTCTGGCCGTCATATTTCAGGAAATTGGTTGCAAACATTAAAAGCCGCAGGTCGTACTGTTGCAGGGCTTCACCAGCGCATGGAATGGGAAGATGTGATTGCGGACGATCATCCAGACTTCACTAAGATTCTTGACCCGGATTTGATAAAATCTTTTGCCGATAAGAAACTGCGAGATGCACTTATTCCTATCTTTCGGACGGAAGTACGACGTCAGGAATGGCAACTTGCTTTCGATAATGGCGACAAGGTTGAGCTGGCACTTGACCTTGGTCAACTTGTCGCAGGCAAAAACCTCGAGCTAATCAGTGAATTGGAATTGGAGTTGAAAGCTGGTAGCGCGGGGCGGCTATTCGACCTCGCACTGGAGATACAGAAGGTTGTCCCGATAAGGCTGGAAAACATTAGCAAAGGGCAGCGTGGTTATGCCTATTATCGCGCTCAGCCACCAAGTATCTTTAAAGCACAACCAATAAAATTAGCTCATAAAGCTGATGCCCATAGCGCTTTTAAGCAAATTGCTTGGGAATGCATCCATCACCTACAAAGTAATCAGGATATGGTGTTGCATGGGATGGATGTAGAGGGCGTACACCAGATGCGTGTTGCGTTGCGCCGCCTGCGCTCTGCATTTGTCCTGTTTCGGAAGGTGCTGGGACGTGAGAATAGCATTGCATTGTTGACCGAGCTTTCTTGGCTGGGTGATGTATTAGGTAAAGCACGTGATTTAGATGTATTTGTCACACAAACTTTGCCGATTGTGATGACTCAGTTTGAGAATCATATAGGGCTACAGGAACTGCACAATAAAGCGCTGACCGCACAAGCCGAAGCTTATGCGGATTTGCGTGCAGTACTTGCTTCACAGCGCTATCAAGCGCTGCTGTTAACGCTAGCGGCATGGCTGGAAAATGAGCGCTGGCATGATAGCTCACATAATACTAAGCATACTAAAGCACTCAGTATCGCCAAGACTTCATTGAGCAAGCACCATAAACAATTACGTCAACCTGGTAAAAGCCTCTTGCCCCTGAGTACTGAAGAGCGCCACGCCATCCGCATTGCTGCAAAAAAATTGCGTTATGCATCGGAGTTTTTCGCTAGTTTCTATTCATCGAGCAAATCAAAGTCATTCATCCGCAAGTTGACGCAATTGCAAGATCAGCTTGGCATGCTTAATGATATGACTATCACCGAGAATCTGCTGAGCCAATTTGTCGGCTTGCACCCCAAGGGTGTGCTGAATGAGACGCTACACATTTTTACTGGCTGGAATGCCTGCAATGCCACACGTGGCGTGGTGGTCATGGATAAAGTATGGCGAAAATTTATTTCAAAAAAACCATTCTGGCACTGAAACTTCATATTTAAATACATCTAGTTTTTTTGTGCTTTAACGCCAAGCAGCACTTTAAATGTGCTAGTCCAGTCTTGGTTAGGCGAGGCTTTTCTGCGATAATAGTGTTTTGATTTTTAACGAAAGCTTGAGCGATGGCACAATTTGACAATGTCAGTGTAAAAAAGAAAGCCAATGTATATTTTGATGGCAAATGTGTAAGTCACACTGTGATGTTTCCAAACGGTACACGCAGTACGATAGGTGTGATTTTCCCAAGTTTGCTTACGTTTAATACGGCAGCACCAGAATTAATGGAAATTAACTTAGGTGTTTGTAAAGTGCGCCTACAAGGTGAAGATGAGTGGAAAACATACAGTGCCGGTGAAAAATTCACGGTACCAGGCAACTCGTCTTTTGATATTGAGACAGTAGAAACTTTAGACTACGTTTGTCATTTTGAATAGTTGAATGCTTGGCTTTGCGGCGTACTCGTGTTTGCCGTACTAATCGTACTGTCAGCACACGAGTGCCTTGCATAACCTGCGCTTAAAAAGAGTTATGAGGATTAAAAATGCCAAGTTTTGATATTAGTTCTGAAGTCGATATGGTTGCCTTGAAAAATGCAATTGATACCACTGGTAAGCAAATTACGAATCGTTATGACTTTAAAGGCACTTCGGCCAAGGTTGAATTAAACGAAAAAGACAGCATCATAACTTTATTCGGCGATAACGATTTTCAGATTGATCAGGTCAAAGATATTCTTTTGCCGGCAATGGAGAAAAAAGAGCCTGATTCATCAAAACGACTTGACCATAAAGACGTGCAAAAGATATCTGGTAACAAGGTAAAGCAAGAGCTTAAGATTCGCGCAGGTATTGATAGTGATTTGGCGAAACGCATCACTAAGTTGATTAAAGACTCCGGCATGAAAGTGCAGGCGAGTATTCAAGGTGATACGGTGCGCGTGAACGGCGCTAAAAGAGATCTTCTGCAAGACGCAATTGCCTTTGTGAAGAAGAGTGTGACGGATTTTCCGTTGCAGTTTGGTAATTTTAGAGATTAGGTGTTAGAGATGGTTGCAAAAACGCTTTACGATAAATTGTTCGATTCTCACGTTGTGCACGAAGAAAACGGCACCGCGCTGATTTATATCGACCGTCATTTGGTGCATGAAGTGACCAGCCCACAAGCATTTGAAGGCTTAAAGCTTGCTAATCGTAAAGTATGGCGTGTGAATTCTATCTTGGCGGTGCCAGACCATAATGTGCCAACGACAGATAGAAGCACAGGCGTTGCCGGCATTAGTGATCCAATCTCTCGCTTGCAAGTGCAAACACTAGATGAAAACTGTGCTGAATACGGCGTGACAGAATTTAAAATGAATGACTTGCGTCAAGGTATCGTACACGTCATCGGCCCTGAGCAAGGTGCGACCTTGCCTGGTATGACCGTGGTCTGTGGAGACTCGCACACTAGTACGCACGGTGCGTTTGGCGCATTGGCGCATGGTATCGGTACTTCTGAAGTTGAGCATGTTTTAGCTACACAATGTTTGGTGCAGAAAAAATCTAAAACCATGCGAGTGCAGGTGAATGGCAAACTGGGCCACGGCGTCACTGCGAAAGACATTGCCCTCGCAATCATCGGCAAAATTGGTACTGCCGGTGGTAATGGATATGCTATTGAGTTTGCTGGCTCTGCGATACGTGCATTAAGCATGGAAGGCCGTATGACCTTGTGCAATATGGCGATCGAAGCGGGCGCCCGTGCTGGTATTGTGGCAGTTGATGATACGACCATTAATTATGTCAAAGGTCGTCCGTTCTCACCTAAGGCCGAACAGTGGAATGCGGCAGTTAGTTACTGGAATACTTTGCACAGTGATGAAGGTGCGAAATTTGATGCAGTAGTCACGCTTAAAGCCGAAGATATTCAACCTCAAGTCACTTGGGGTACTTCGCCTGAAATGGTGGTGGGTGTGGATGGCAAAGTGCCAAGTTTAGACCTTGCAAAAAATGAAGTGCAACGCGGCGATTGGGAGCGTGCTTACGCTTATATGGGCTTAACGGCCAATACGCCTATCAATGAAATCAATATTGATAAAGTGTTCATTGGCTCATGCACCAATTCGCGTATCGAAGATTTACGTGCAGCAGCAGCTGTTGCAAAAGGCAAGCATATTGCGCCTAACGTAAAATTGGCGTTAGTAGTACCGGGTTCTGGCTTGGTAAAAGCACAAGCGGAACAAGAAGGCTTGGACAAGATTTTTATCGCGGCAGGCTTTGAATGGCGTGAACCGGGTTGTTCTATGTGTTTGGCTATGAAT
>DATHXI010000022.1:0-11406 GCA_035459705.1 Methylotenera sp.
ACCTTGAACACCACCATTTTGATTTCTTTAGCCAATACCGGCGCATTGGTGAACCATTCTGCATTTGCCCACGATTCAATCAGTTTTTTAGCATGCACATTGCCTGCTTTCATCTTTTCATCCACATCATGGAAAGCATCAAACATCAAAATCGTATGTGACAAGGCTTTAACAGCCGCTTCCGCCATAGGCGTGTCAAGCAGCTCTACTAAAGCTTGTACGTTATAACCACCAAGCATAGTGCCCAGCAATTGCACGGCTTTGTCTGCACTGATTAAAGGTGATGTTGCTTTGCCGTTTGCAATATCGGATAGAAACGCAGCTTTTACATAAGCGGCTTGGTCCACGCCTGCTGGGGTACGATTTTCAATTAAATCTACCAACAGCGCTTCTTCACCTGCTGGTGGATTTTTGAGCAATTCAACCAGCAAGGCAACTTGCTCAGCTGAAAGTGGTAATGGAGGTAATTGTAAGGCTGCACGTTCTTGCACGTGCGCTGCATAGGCTTTTAACATGGTGATTTGCGTCTTTAACTATGAGATTCAAAAATTTGGAGGTTCAAAAATTTAATGTTGATTATACAACCAGCCCAAAACACTTGCGACTTAAGGCTCAAAATTTAAGTCGTTAACAATTGATGCTAGTTGCTTTTATCATTGCTTTTATCTACGTACAACTCTTTTGCAAATGGAGTGCTACAGCTTTTTCCACTTGCTGAAGCTTCCCATTTATCTAGTATTTCTTTTTGGTAATCCATTCCATACTGGGCTTGTAAAAATGCGCGCACTTCAAATACATCGGCAAAACCATTTTTATCTTTATCCATAAACGCCACGTTTTCTTCTAGACTCGGCGCTGGATGCAGCGTTAGATACTCAAGCACGCTTTCAGCACGTGCAATACTCATCCCACTAAAACTAGTAGCTGTAAAAAGTATTAGTAACGATGTCTTAATAGAGAATCTCATTGTCTATGCAACTTAACCATTGTTTACATTACGACTAATACTAAGCCTAAAAGTGCGTTCATAGTGTGACTACCATCACACAGCAGTGATTGGAATGCTTTGCCGCATATTGGCAATTTTCTCTTTCCATAGTGCCGGACCAGTGGTGTGCACCGATGCACCCTTGGCATCGACGGCCACCGTCACCGGCATATCCTGCACAGTAAATTCGTAGATGGCTTCCATACCCAAATCTGCAAACGCAATGACTTCAGCTTTCTTAATTGCTTTGCTCACCAAGTAAGCCGCGCCACCAACAGCAGTCAAGTAAACAGATTGGTATTTAGCAATCGTCGCGATGGTTTCATCACCGCGCTCTGCTTTGCCTATCATGCCTAACAGTCCGACTTGGCTTAACATCAACTCGGTAAAGTCATCCATACGTGTCGCAGTTGTTGGCCCTGCAGGACCAACCGCCTCGTCACGCACAGGGTCTACCGGCCCTACGTAGTAAATAAAGCGATTAGTAAAATCGACCGGCAGCTTTTCACCTTTGGCAAGTAAAGTAGCTATGCGTTTATGTGCTGCATCGCGCCCTGTCAGCAGTTTTCCACTTAACAACAAAGTCTGTCCTGGTTGCCAAGCCTGAATATCTGCTTTAGTAATCGTATCTAGATTGACACGTAGCGACGCTTCACTCGGTGCCCAGTGTACTTCCGGCCAATCAGCCAAATTAGGTACTTCAAGCGCTGCTACACCGCTGCCATCCAACTCAAAATGTACATGGCGTGTTGCCGCACAATTAGGAATGATTGCTACTGGTAAAGAGGCTGCGTGGGTTGGGTAATCCAGAATCTTCACATCAAGCACGGTAGCTAAACCGCCCAAACCTTGTGCGCCAATACCAAGATTATTCACTTTCTCAAAAATCTCTAAACGCAGTTCCTCTATGCGGTTACTTGCGCCCTTTTGTTTCAGGTCGTGCATATCAATCGGTGCCATCAGCGACTCTTTGGCAAGCAAGACAGCTTTTTCAGCACTGCCGCCGATACCAATGCCGAGCATGCCAGGCGGACACCAACCTGCGCCCATTTTAGGCACCGTTTCCAGTATCCAATCCACGACACTATCGTTTGGGTTGAGCATAGCCAGCTGGGCTTTATTTTCAGAGCCACCGCCTTTGGCTGCAATGCTTACTTCAACTTTATCGCCCGCCACCAGCGACACATGTACCACGGCCGGTGTATTGTCTTTAGTGTTTTTACGGTTCCCAGCAGGATCTGCCACGATTGAAGCACGCAATTTGTTGTCAGGCAGCAGATAGGCACGGCTTACACCCTCATTCACCATCTGCTCTACATCCAAGGTCGCATCCCAACGTACATTCATGCCAATCTTCACGAACGCAACCACGATGCCTGTATCTTGGCAAATTGGTCGTTTACCTTCAGCGCACATACGGGAATTGGTCAGAATCTGCGCAATCGCATCTTTGGCTGCTGGCGACTGCTCCGCCTCGTAGGCACGTCCTAGCGCCTGTATGTAATCCATCGGATGATAGTACGAGATGTATTGCAGCGCATCGGCGATGCTCTGGATGAAGTCTTCTTGTTTAACGATGGTTTGGGTATTCAAGGCTAAGCCCTATCTTTCCGATTTAGCGTAAGCAATATTGTTATTGATGTCTTTACGTAAGATTTTACCATTCTTGGTACGTGGAAAGTCTTTGGTTAAATAAACCGTTTTTGGTGATTTGTAAGCGGCTAAATGCTGCTTACCAAAGCTCAATAACTCGTCTGCAGTCACGTCTGCATTAGGTTGCAATATCACGTAAGTTACCACCAGCAATTTGTCTTTCTCCAACTCCTCGCCTACCGCAGCGCAATCTGCAACTGCCGGGTGTGATTTATAGACCCGCTCGATTTCATAAGGCGACACCCGGTAGCCGAAGCTCTTGATGATGTCGTCTTTACGGCCCAAGAACCAGATGTATCCATCTGCATCATATCTGGCATAGTCGCCGGTAAAGAACCAGCCATCATGTTTGTATTTTGCAGTTTCTTCTTCCAAGTTCCAATAACGTAGAAATAAGCCTGGGTCGTCATCAGGCACACAAATCATGCCTTCTTCACCTGTTTCGACAGGCTGCAATGTATCCGGATTCAATAATTGGATGTTATGTCCTGGCTGTGGAAAACCAGCAGAGCCGGGGCGAATCGGACGATATTTACTCTGACTCAAGTAATATGAAAATTCAGACATTCCCACTGCTTCATAGATATCTCGGCCAAAACGCTCGCGCCATTGTTGCAGTACTTCGTCTGACAAGTGCTCACCTGCGCTCATACAATGACGCAAGCTAGGCACATCTGCTTGTACCACCTTGGTTTTTTGAATGATTTGACGGTAAATGGTCGGCACGCCAATAAAAATTGTAGCTGCGTGTTTGGCAATCAGACGCGTCCATAGATCCGCGTCGTTCTTACCTTCGTGCACAATCACAGTTTTGCCCAAGTATAATGGGTCCATCAAGCCGGTGCCTAATACATAGGTCCAATTAAACTTACCGGAATGCATGATGCGGTCTTGCGTACTACTATCAAAATTAAACCAGTATTGTGAAGCTGGTTCACGTCCTATCAAGGCACGGTGTGCATGCAACACACCTTTCGGGTAACCAGTGGTGCCTGAGGTATAAACCAAATATGCCGGATCGTCGGCCTCGGTTAAATGTGCTGGCAAGCAATATTCTATCGCTGATAAAGCGCTGTCCAGATCAAGTACATTGAGCTTAGGATGTTCTTTAACCTCACCCACGCCTGATAGAAATACATGTTTCAGGTTAGGCAACGGGTCGGAATCAAGCAAATATTCTTGCAAACTTACCCAAGCCGCCTTATCCGTGACTAGCACCGATGCACCTGAATCACGTGCTAAATAAGCGACTTCTTCAGCGGTGAGCAATGTAGAGGTTGGCACGGCAATCGCGCCGCGCTTCATGGCGCCTAAGAATGCAGTCGGATAGTCCAAACTATTCGGCAGACGAATCAATACCCGATCGCCAAAACTAACGTCTAAATCCCTGAGCAACTGAGCAAAGCAATCCGTACGTTTTGCTAATTGCTGAAAGGTGATTTGAGATGTACCAAGTACGTCATCTTCCACAATCATGGCAATAGTTTGTGCAATCGGCGTGTTCAAGTGTTTGTCCGTACACGCCGCACCAATGTTGAAGTGTTTGGGTATATGCCATTCCCAATCTGGAAATTTTTCAAACATCATTTCAACCCTTTATTAATATTCAAGTATTTACATACCACTCGCAGTACACGAAACGCAGCATGCAAAGTCACTGTGACTAAAAAGTACTTAATGGAGCCAGTCAGCTTATGAAAACTGTGTGAACTCATAGCAAGACTCCATATGGCCAGTTTTGACGTATCACCTGTGCCGGTAACAGCTCAAGTACATGTAACGCAAAATCCATGTCTTCCTGGTTCAGTGCGCGCAAAGCACGGGCACGCAACAAAGTTTGCAGCGCCTTACCGAACATCGGCGGATCCAGCATCTCGCCTTCGAATTTTATTGCGCCACCGAGTAAAGCATCTGCCTCAATCGCCGCTTTTAAGATGCGTACTTTTTGGCTGACTTCTGTAGGCGATGGCGTATAAGCGGTTTTACATAAGTGAATATGCCCGGGATGAATCACCTGCTTGCCTGTGAGGCCCATGGCAGATTCCTGGCATGCATGTTTGTAGACCACCCGCGATTCATTATCACCGTGCAAATCAAGCCAGCGACGCACATCATGCGGCTCTAAATATTTTTCAGGCATGATGTTGCTGCCAATCAAGGTTTCTACCCCACCAATTACGCCTTTACCTGCAATACGGGCTTCAAACATGAGCTGGTTCATATAGAACTGCAGTTCTTCGATCCAGTTTTCCGGCGTGATATGAATGCCCATGGCTTTTGAAAAATCATGGATGCCGAACACCACATGCTGCACCGTGCTGTATTGCATCAAATCGGGTGCGATTTTGAGTGATTTAGGATGCTCGATAATCGGTTGTATGGTGATCTTTGGATTGATGCCTAATAAAAAACTCGATAAATCCCGAACTTCAGCGGCACCGTAAGCCTCGCCTGCTTTAGCCAGCATCACCACATCGATACAATCCGCCAGATCACTCACCAGCTTCATGTCTAACTCATACTCTTCAGTACGGAATGAATTGGCACGGATGGCAATCGTAACGTCTTTTTTATTTTTCAGGAGTGGCAGCTCCTGACGTAACAAATCACGGCTCATCTCTTTTTGACGGCAACCATCTTCCAAGTCAAAAATCAATGTATGCGCATTGGTGTTGTGTGCATGTTTTTTCATGCGCGCTGCGGCTTGTGTCAGATCTTCATAAATGCCAAGCGCCGGTGAATACTTGACTGGCGGGTAATACAACTGAATGCCTGGCCAGCATTCTCCTAGCATGGTGCTATTGGTGTAACACTTGATCGCGCCATGATTATTCATGCTGACATCCTGTGTATGATTGGGTGCATTACTCATGTTTAAGTCTTTCACCTTGTTTAAGTCTTCCACCTGGCACCTCACCTAATTTAAATTGTTTCTCAGCTTTGCTAGCAATCGCTGCATCACTTTTGTTTCGCGAAGACCGGCAGATGTGACTTCTATCCGTGCAGTCACCACATCAAGAAATGCGTTATCCGGGTAATCCAACAAGCTATCAAATGCTGCTAACTCATCTACATCTAAAGTCGCCAGATGATGTTCAGCAAAGCGCTGCAACACAATATCCAGCTCCAGCAGACCACGTCGGCAGCGCCAGCTCAGCCTGCGGATTTCTGTCTCTGTCATGTTAGATGTAAGCATTCGATTCACCCTGTGGTTCTATTTAATGTTTAGAGCGCTTTGATTTCTATATGTTTTTTAACTGCCGCTTTATGTTCACGTGCCTGTTCGATTTTAAGGTCTTTAATCTTTGCAATTGCTAAAGATGGATTCAGTTTTTTCGGGCATACAT
The DNA here is from genome assembly GCA_035459705.1 of Methylotenera sp. Lineage (GTDB taxonomy): Bacteria > Pseudomonadota > Gammaproteobacteria > Burkholderiales > Methylophilaceae > Methylotenera. The sequence goes on from DATHXI010000022.1 coordinate 5,989, forward strand.
CCACACAATTCATAATATTGTGACAACGATACAAGCGATCTGGTGCTTCGAGATTCTCCAAGCGCTCTTCTAGCGCCTGATCACGACTATCCGCCATGAAGCGATATGCTTGCAGCAAGCCTGCCGGGCCTACAAATTTGTCAGGATTCCACCAGAATGACGGGCAAGAGGTTGTACATGCGCCGCACAAGATACATTCATACAGACCATCCAACTTGGCTCTGTCTTCTGGTGATTGCAAACGCTCAGTCTCTGGCGGCTCGTCGTTATTCACCAAGTAAGGCTTAACTGAATTGTAGTGCTCAAAAAACTGTGTCATATCGACAACCAAATCACGAATCACAGGTAATCCCGGCATCGGGCGTAGCACGACTGGTTCTTCAAGGTCGGATAACTTGGTGATGCAAGCCAGGCCATTTTTGCCATTGATGTTCATGCTATCTGAGCCACACACGCCCTCACGGCAAGACTTACGCAAGCTCAAACTGTCGTCTAAGTCTTTGATGCGGATCAACGCGTCTAGCAACATTTGATCGCTATCTTCAATCGCAATCTCGTAATCCTGCATATACGGTTTTTTATCTACATCAGGGTTGAACCGATACACAGAAAATTTCATTTTTTTGGCCATCTCAATAACCCTCTAATAAACGCGCGTCTTTGGTTCAAAAGAATCCACCGTCTGTGGTTTCAAGCGCACTGGTTTGTATGCCAAGCGATGATTCTCGCGATAATACAGAGAGTGTTTTAACCAGTTTTCATCATCGCGCGCACCAAAGTCTTCACGCGCATGGGCGCCGCGGCTCTCGGTGCGTGCTTCAGCTGCATGCATCGTCGCTAAAGCCACCTCGACTAAATTATCCAGCTCTAAGGCATCAACTCTAGCCGTATTAAATACCTGACTCTTATCCTTAATAATGGTGTGCCTTGCGCGCTCGGCCACTATGTCTATTTCTTTTACACCAGCTTTTAACAAATCTGGAAAGCGGAATACGCCACAATGGATTTGCATGGTTTGACGCAGCGCATTTCCCACATCTTTCACGCTTTCACCTTCAGTTTGCATCTCTAAGCGATTCAATCTGACTAAGGTTTTATCCGCTGCATCTGCGGGTAATGGCTTGTGAGCGCTGTCCTTCCTGATCTCTTCCACCATCTTGTCACCGGCAGCGCGACCGAATACGACTAAATCCAATAAGGAGTTCGAGCCCAAGCGATTCGCACCGTGCACGGAAACACACGCACATTCACCCACGGCATATAAACCGTTCACTACTTTTTCACCGCCTTGCGCATCGGGCACGACGACCTGCCCATGCAGATTAGTTGGAATACCACCCATCATGTAGTGTGCAGTAGGCACGATTGGAATCGGGTCTTTCACAGGATCTACATTGGCAAATGTTTTGGCAATCTCGCGGATTCCGGGCAGTTTGCTATTGATAAGCGCTTCACCCAAATGATCCAATTTCAGATACACCGCATCTTTATTCTTACCGACACCACGACCAGCTTTTATTTCAGTAGCAATCGCGCGTGATATCACGTCGCGACTCGCCAAATCCATGGCATGCGGCGCATAGCGCTGCATAAAGCGTTCACCTTCACTATTCACCAAGTAGCCGCCTTCGCCGCGTACACCTTCGGTAATCAACACACCAGCGTTCAACACGCCAGTCGGGTGAAATTGCCAGAACTCCATGTCTTGTAAAGGAATATTCGCGCGTGCCGCCATACCCAAACCATCGCCAGTATTGATAAAGGCATTGGTGCTGGCCTGGAATATGCGCCCGGCGCCACCGGTGGCAAGCATGGTCGCTTTAGCACGTATGCAGTGAATCTCGCCTGTCTCAATCTCCAAGGCGATCACACCCAGCACATCGCCATCAGCATCTTTCAACAAATCCAGCGCCAGCCACTCTACAAAAAACTGGGTGTTTGACTGTACGTTGCGTTGATACAAAGTGTGCAACATGGCGTGACCGGTTCTATCCGCCACCGCACAGGTACGAGAAATCGCTTTCTCACCAAAATTCTGTGTCATGCCGCCGAATGGACGCTGAAATATCTTGCCGTTTTCTAAACGGTCAAACGGCATACCAAAGTGCTCAAGCTCATAAATCGCTGCCGCAGCGTTCTTACACATGAACTCAATGGCATCCTGGTCACCGAGATAATCCGAACCTTTGATGGTGTCGTACATATGCCACAGCCATTTGTCATCGGCCACATTGCCCAGCGCTGCAGCAATACCGCCCTGCGCTGCCACGGTATGTGAGCGCGTTGGGAATACTTTAGATAGCACCGCCACTTTCAGGCCGGACTTAGCTAACTGCAATGAAGCACGCAAGCCTGCGCCACCGCCGCCAATCACTAAAGCATCAAATGTTTGAGTTGCTAATGCCATACGTTTAAACCTTAATTAAAATCTTTAATTTTCAATGCACTAGAATGCGTACAAGAGCCATACTGCCCAAGCCAGATATAACCAAAGCGCCATTGCAACTAACTTCATTAACACAGTCCGCACACCTACATTGGGTACATAATCTTTAAGTACATCGCGTACACCTAACCATGCGTGTTCAGACAAACTGATCCATAGTAATAGTGTTGCAACACGCATCCAGCATGGGTCAAAAAACGCATGCCATGCTTCAAAACTATTTGGCTGTGTCACTAGTAACCCAACAAAAAACCCTACACTGTAAATCGCAATCACTAAGCCGGTTAAGCGCTGTAGCAACCAGGCGCGCAGACCTGGATAACGTTTGGTTAAAAGCTCCAAAATCATAAATCTATTACCAAACCCATAATTTAATTGCCATTGCTAGAGTCGCCAGTACACCTAACGCCAATACTACTTTGCTGGTTAAGCGCGCTTTCATAAGCGTGGTCATCCAATGTACGTCCATTGCAAGGTGGCGAATTCCTGCAAAGAAATGATGAAAAAAAGCCCATGCCAACCCAAAAAGCATGAGCTTTGAAAAAGGTGAATTCAAAATATTCAACACAGTCTGATAATGCTCAGCGGAGCTGAGTGTCATCTGTAACAGTAATAGCAGCAATGGCAGAGTTAAAAATAGAACGCAGCCCGTCACCCGATGCAATATAGAAACCAGTGCGTTGATTGGCATCCTGATCGTGAACAGATTCAAGTTCTTAGGTCTATTTCTTTGTGTATTTTTTTGCATCATTGATAACTGTCTATTGCTTAATATTAGCTGGCTGTAGCCTTGCCGCGTCTGCTACTGCACTCGATACTTTTTCCATCAAACGCGCATCAAATGGCTTAGGAATAATGTAGTCTTTTCCGAAGCTTAGGCTGTTTAATTTATAGGCTTTTAATACTGCTTCTGGCACTGGCTCACGTGCGAGTGCTGCCAATGCGTGCGCTGCAGCAATCTGCATCTCATCTGTAATTTGCTTGGCTTTAGCATCCAAAGCTCCACGGAATAGGTACGGAAAACACAACGCATTATTTACTTGATTAGGAAAGTCAGAACGGCCTGTCGCCATCAGAATATCGCTGCGAACCGCATGCGCAACACTAGGCAATATTTCTGGATCTGGATTAGCCAACGCAAACACAACAGGATTAGGCGCCATCATTTTAAGTAGTTCAGGCGATAAGGCGTTAGCCGCTGAAACACCGACAAACACATCTGCATCCGGCATCACATCAGTCAATGTTTTAGTGCTTGAAGGCGCAATAGCTAGATGACGATTATTGTCATGCAAATCGCTACGTGAGGTATCGAGCACACCGGAACGATCTACCATCGTAATGTTGGTAGCACCCATAAGTTTTAAGAGTCTCGCACATGAACAGCCCGCTGCACCTGCACCCAAGAATACGATTTTTACTTTAGCTAATTCCTTGCCTTGTATGGATAAAGCGTTGGTCAGTGCCGCAGCTACAATGACAGCCGTGCCATGCTGGTCGTCATGAAATACCGGAATATCCAAACGCGCACGCAGTTCTTTCTCTATCCGGAAACAATGTGGCGCAGCGATATCCTCTAGATTGATACCGCCAAAGGTTGGTGCGATATTCACTACCGTTTCAATAAAAGCCTCGACACTTGGCGCAGTCACTTCGATATCAAATACATCAATGTCTGCAAAGCGTTTGAATAACACCGCTTTGCCTTCCATCACCGGTTTACTGGCTAAGGCACCCATATTACCCAAACCTAACACCGCGGTACCATCGGTAATCACAGCTACAAGATTGCCTTTATTTGTATATTTATAAGCATTGGCAGGATCACGATTGATCTCACGAACAGGGACTGCAACACCTGGGGTATAAGCTAAAGATAAGTCATCTTGTGTAGCACAAGGCTTGGACGACTCCACACTCAACTTACCTGGCTTCGGAAATTGATGGTAATCAAGTGCAGCTTGTTTCAAATCCATGTTCGTTTTACCTTTACGGTGCGTTATATTTAGCTTGTTAATTCCGTCACTAAAAATGTGTATTTCGCTCAAATACTAGGCATAAAGAGATTTTTGAAGTGCCGTGTATGGTTGATACACAAACGATAAAATCGATTTATAACAACGTAGTTGAGATGAAATAAGCATTTTTATTCGAGTTCGTTCATGTAGTGGTGGTTATCGGTTACACAGAGACCTAGTCTCCACTCCATCGGCTTATCGCCATAGGTGAATGAAACGCGCTCTATACTCAACAATGGTTCATTAGGTTGCAGTCCAAGTGCTTTAGCCACTTCACCCGATGCGGCAACCGCTTTTAGACGCTCTTCTGCACGTATCATGCGAATGCCAAACTCAGACTCATACATGCTATACATCGAACCATTGTTTTCTTCCACGCGATTACCATTGAGACCTTTAAATGAACTCGCTGGCACCACGATATGGTCATGAATGAGGGGACGGCCGGAGAACGAAAGCAAGCGCTTGACTTCAATCGTGGTCGCACCGGCTTTTAAATCCAATATTTGCGCCATACGCGCATCGGCTTTACTCTTGGTGCAGGAAATCAGCTCGTTTTGTAAGACTTCTTTTTGACCATCTGCCGAAGTTAAGCGCAAGAAACGTAATTTAATACCTTCTGCGTTATGTGTAGCGACGAAGGTGCCCTTGCCTTGACGACGTATAAGAATGTTTTCCGTAGCGAGTGCATCTATCGCCTTGCGTACCGTGCCTTGACTCACCTTGTAACGGCCAGCCAGTTCAATTTCACTAGGAATCATCTCGCCTGGGCGCCATTCGCCACCAATCAGGCTTTGTGTAAGCAGCACTTTAATTTGATCATAAAGCGGTTTATAGCTTGGTGAATTGTAATGTTTATCCATCATATTCTTAGCCATTTCAGTAAAGTTGCAGTCCGTTTAAATAGAGTTAGTCTTGTTAAGCGTATTTATAGCATGCTAATTTTGAATAGTC
>DATHXI010000023.1:0-3515 GCA_035459705.1 Methylotenera sp.
TTGAATTTTTTCATTTTTTAACTTTAAATTTTATCCTAAACCCACTCAATAATAGGAGATTCTGATGTCAGTGGCTAATGTAATGAAAATGGTAAAAGAAAACGACATTAAGTTCGTTGATTTTCGCTTTACCGATACTCGTGGTAAAGAGCAACACGTAACTGTGCCTGTTTCTGCATTCAATGAAGATAAATTTACTGAAGGCCACGCATTTGACGGCTCTTCAATCGCTGGCTGGAAAGGCATTCAAGCCTCTGACATGCAATTGATGCCTGATGCATCAACAGCGAACATCGATCCATTCATGGACGAGCCAACATTAATCTTGACCTGTGACGTAGTTGATCCTACCGATGGTAAAGGTTACGAGCGTGACCCACGTTCTTTAGCTAAACGTGCTGAAGCTTACTTAAAATCAACTGGTTTAGGCGACACTGCTTACTTCGGTCCAGAGCCAGAGTTCTTCATTTTTGACAGCGTGCAATGGTCTTCAAGCATGCAAGGTTCTAGCGTTAAAATCAATTCAGAAGAAGCTGCTTGGGCATCTGGCGATACATTTGAAGGTGGCAACACTGGTCACCGTCCAGCTGTTAAAGGCGGCTACTTCCCAGTTCCACCAGTCGATTCATTGCAAGACGTACGTTCAGCAATGTGTATGACTTTAGAAGCGATGGGCGTGCCTGTTGAAGTGCACCACCATGAAGTTGCTACTGCTGGCCAATGTGAAATCGGTACTAAATTCAGCACATTAGTACAACGTGCTGACTGGACTCAACTGTTGAAATACGTAGTATTGAACACAGCTCACGCTTACGGCAAAACAGCTACATTCATGCCAAAACCAATCGTTGGTGACAACGGTTCAGGTATGCACGTGCACCAATCTATCTGGAAAGATGGCAAAAACTTGTTCGCAGGTAACGGCTACGCTGGCTTGAGCGATTTCGCTTTGTACTACATCGGCGGTATCATCAAACATGCTCGCGCATTGAACGCTATCACTAACCCAGGTACAAACTCATACAAACGTTTAGTACCAGGCTACGAAGCACCAGTTAAATTAGCTTACTCTGCTAAAAACCGTTCAGCTTCTATCCGTATTCCATTCGTTCACGGTGAAAAAGCACGTCGCGTTGAAGCACGTTTCCCAGATCCAATCGCTAACCCATACTTGGCTTTCTCAGCACTGATGATGGCGGGTCTTGATGGTGTACAAAACAAAATTCACCCAGGTGAGCCAGCAACTAAAGACTTGTACCATCTTCCACCAGAAGAAGATGCATTGATCCCAACAGTATGTTCTTCATTAGAACAAGCGCTTGAAAACTTAGACAAAGACCGTGAGTTCTTAACTCGTGGTGGCGTGTTTACTGATGACTGGATCAACGCTTACATCGACTTGAAAATGGAAGAAGTGCAAAAAATGCGCATGACTCCACACCCAATCGAGTTTGGTATGTACTACTCATGCTAATTTAGCGTTAAGCTTTAATTAGATTAAAAGGGCGATTTATTCGCCCTTTTTTATCGCCCTTTTTTATCGCCCTTTTTTATCGGTGCCGCAACTAAAAAAGAGCCAGGTCAACCAGCGCTCGACACCGCACGTTGCCTAAGTACAGCAACTCTACTAAACTATAGCTATGAAAAAATATTTATTGTTCGTGTGTATTAATCTAGCGCTTGCTAGCAACGCATATGCTGAGATTTACAAACGCGTCGACCCGGATGGCCGTGTAACCTATTCCAACGTCAAAACAAAAGGCGCAACCCGCCTTGAACTTGACCCTGACGCGAATACCATCTCAAATGACCGCCCTAGACCTAGCGCCAACAAACGCACCCCAACACCCGAAAGCTTTCCTAAGGTAGATAAACAAACGCAAAATCAACGTGATGATAAACGTAAAGATATTCTACAGAGTGAACTAGAAGCTGAAAAAGCTGCACTAGCTCAAGCAAAGCAAGCCTATGCTGAGGGCGAATCCAAACCAGAGGTCTATCAAAAGAAAAATGCTAATGGCACAACATCCACCTTCCGCAACGTGCCTAAATTTGAAGAAAAAATGAAGAACCTACAAGCTGATGTAGATACTCATCAGAAGAATGTAGAGCTACTGCAAAAAGAGCTTAATTCACTGAACTAGCATGTACTGAAATTACTTTCGAATATAGCCCAAATGACAGCAAGAGCTTCACTAATTTAGCTGGGTATTAAACTGAAAAAATATAATGTGAAAGTTGGTCTGGCTTTTGCTTTAGTCGTAGTATTGTCATTCAAATTTCGAATAAAGTAATACTATGGTACAACCCACACCAGATCACTTTGCTGGCTTAGAACACCTAGCAACCGCCATCATGCTGCTAGATGACAACCGCCGCGTGGTTTATATTAACCCAGGTGCCGAAGTTGTATTTGCATTCAGCGCAACTCAAATCACCGGGCTGTTAATCAGCGAAGTTTTTCCTGAGTGCGAAATTCTGATGCTAGCCGTTAAAAATGCAATCGAACAGCAAAGTCCGTTCCGTGAACATGAGTTTACTATCAGCACGCATAGACAACATTCGTTCGCCGTGACATGCACTGTTACCCCCATAGACTCTCCTATTGCCTGCCTGATTTTAGAGTTCCAACAGATGGATGCCCAGTTACGTATCGCACGTGAAGAGCGCATGCTGATACAGCAACAAGCCAATGCCGAGCTATTACGTAATCTTGCACATGAAATACGCAACCCACTTGGTGGCTTACGTGGCGCGGCACAATTGCTTGAACACGAACTACCCTCACCAAGCTTACGTGAATATACGCAAGTCATCATCAAAGAGGCTGATCGCCTGCAATCACTTATGGACAGATTGCTCATCCCACATCGCGTCCCAAAATATCAACCTACCAATATTCATGAAGTACTTGAGCGCGTCAGAAGTTTATTACTGGCAGAATCTCCCAAAGCCGTACTGATTCAGCGTGATTACGACTTGAGTTTGCCTGAACTCATTGGGGACCGTGAAAAGCTCATACAAGCCGTGTTGAATATTGCACGTAACGCAGTACAAGCGATGCAATCAAATAATACGCCTTCAAGCCAAATTACCTTGCGAACACGTGCTGAGCGCCAAGTCACCTTAGCCAGAAAACGCTATCGCGTTGCAATTAAACTGGAAATCATCGACAACGGCCCCGGTATTCCTGCAGATATTCGCGACCGTATTTTTTACCCTCTGGTTTCTGGTAGCGAAGGTGGCTCTGGATTAGGCCTGACACTAGCACAAACATTTATTACGCAACATCATGGCATGATTGAATGCGAAAGCGTCCCAGGTAACACGCGCTTTACAATCCTTCTGCCAATTGAAACAACCGCGGTAAAACAAACCATAATAAAACAGTGAACTTGCTCTTATAAAACAGCGTCCCTACAAGTAACATAACAAGGAATATAAATGAAGCCAATCTGGATTATTGACGACGACAAGTCTATCCGCTGGGTGTTTGAAAAAGCACTCGCCAGAAC
>DATHXI010000024.1:0-3408 GCA_035459705.1 Methylotenera sp.
CAAGATTAGACTTACCTAATTGGTCCAGACTAATCGCCAAATTAAATGCGTAGTCTGCATTGTTCGGTGCAAATCGGCTTGCATTAAAATATGCATCTTGTGCTAATGCCCAGCGATTTTGTTCCGCATATAGATTACCCAGCGCAGCATGTAGATTTGCGCCCTCCGGTTGTTGTGCCAGCATGCTTTTAATGCGACTTTCGGTACCCACGATATCACTACTGTTTTGCGTATTCATCATTGCAGATTGTGCAATTGCGTTTCTAGGCTCAATCTCCAGCACCTTCTGAAACCATCCTGCAGCATCTGCATCTCGACCCTGCCGTTGTGCGATTGCTGCCATGCCCAGCAAGGCATCAATATTACGTACGTCACGCTGCAATACTTGTCGATACTGCTGTTGGGCTAACGCGTATTCACCGCGATTAAATGCCTGATACGCAGCAAGTAAAGTTGGGTCAACACCTGATGACGCAACCTTGCTAGTCAATTGTAATGGCTCTCGTTTTAACGATGATTCATTATCTGCTAGCGATGCATTATTATTTCTAGCTTTTTTATTGCGTGTTATTTTAGGCGGCACGTTCTCAGCAATAATATTGCCGTTTGGCTGCTCCTCGACTTCAGGCGCAACTTCTTTTGTACTAAGGGCAGTCAATTTATCAACTACTTGGTTACTAATGCCCTGATCACTGCTAGCAGCAGCTTGTACTTCTGTGGCAATCGCCTCATTAGTGGTGACAGGGATGCCTTGCGACAGTGCAACCAACCCATCCTGGGTGGGCGCAGTAGCTACAACTGGTGGTAATGGCATCGCGGGTTTCACTACCACAACATCTGGCGCCAATAGGGTTTTGATATAACCATAGCCCTGCAAACCTAGCCATATCATCAAGGCACCGGCAACACCCAATAACACTAATGCATATTTGGAACTTGACGTTTTAGCAGCCTGATTCGCTACAAATACTTTGGCTGCAGCTTTCTGGTTTGCCTCAACCGCAGCCGGTCTCGATTGAAGAATAGGAGCCGTAGGCATAGGAACTGTAGTGGTAACTTTAATTTCCTGCGCCTCTTGCAGACTACCCATTAATGCACTGGATTGAACATTGACTTTACTATTGTCAGTCTTACTTCTAGCGTATTTGTTGGCTGTTACAGGTGGTGGTGTTAAACCTGCTTCTTCTTCTAATGACATGTCGCCATTAGCTATTACATCGGCGGTTGATAAAATTTCAGGTTGCTTTAGCAGTTCTTTTGGAAGAGCTACTGATTGTTCAACAGAGTTATCTGTTGGCACCAGATTAATCTCAGTCGCTGGTTTAGATTCAATGGGGGTTAACTCAAGTGATAGAGGAGCCTTAACAATGCGCTCACCCGTTTGCTTTTTACTTTTCTCAGCCTGTTTGTTTTTTTCAGCGTTATCTAATGCTTTAATCAGTAAACTCATCTTGAAGCTTACCTTTCATCATCGGTCTGTAGCGTTTTCTCTAACTGCTGTGAAGGTAGATACTGTTTATAACTGACCAATTCATCGCTCTCTAAACTTGCGCTTCTAATCACAGTAGGCCGCAGGAAAATTACGAGTTCGGTCTTTATATTCGAATCATCACGGCCTGTAAATACTTTGCCAACCCCTGGTATTTCAGATAGTCCTGGCACTTTGTCAGAGTTAGCTTGTATTTGATCCTGCATCAAGCCTCCAAGAACCGCTGTATTGCCACTATTGATTTGTAATAGAGACTCCATCTCCTGCACCTGAATTTGTGGAATACGACTAGGCTCCACTGTAAGTAATGGATTAGGGTCTCTTACAAAATCAACTACTCTCGAAATTGTTGGTCGCACATTGATATTAACTACATCACTTGCGTTAATTTGAGGTGTCACACTCATAACCACACCAACCGGCACAGTATGCGGTGTAGTAGTTACACTCACAATAGGTAACGCGCCCACCACAGTTGCTGGGGTTACCTCAGACTCAATCGTAAAATAAACTAAATTATTGACCACTTTTAAAACCGCAGTTTGATTATTAAGTACCATTAACTTTGGACTTGATAACACTTTAGTATCGCCAAACTGTTTTAAAAGTTGCACAGAACTCAATATGCCTCGGTTACCATTAACATAACCTGCAACAATACCAGGGCTAGTAGTGCTCCGAGTAATACCCGCACCACTCAAGGCTGTAGCAATTTGCGGCCCTAAAACTTGAGAAAATATGAATCCTGTTCCGCCCAACTCCCCAAAACGACTCCAATCTATACCCGCCTTGAACGCATCACTTAGCTGCACTTCAATGATGGTGGCCTCTATCAAGACTTGGCGCTTGGCACTCGTCATTACTTGGTCTAAGAACTCTTGCACTCGCTCATGTTGTTTACTGGTGCCGCGAACACTGATTAAACCTGTTTCGGGATTAGCAATAACAGTCGCTGCAAAGAGCGTTTTATATTCTGAGCGTTGCTCATCCCTATCTTCGGCCTGAGATTTAGCCGTTTCTGCATTAGACGCAGCTTTCGCATCCAGCTTCCCAGTTGTATTGAGGGTGTTAGATTCTGCTGCTGTGCCAAAGCGGCTCACAATCACTTCTTTATCAGTTTCAGCCAATATATCTTTAATATTGGCAATTAATGTGCCCCAGAAATGATTCTTAGATTCAGTAGAAACTAAAGTTTTAGAGCTGTTTGTAGCACCGCCACCACTACTACTTGATGACCCTCCACTTGCTCCTGTAGAAGCCGCTCTACCTGCACTTGCGATCTCTGATGCAACACCTACCGAACTAACAGTGTCCCGTGACATATTCACGTAATCCACTTTGTAGGTACGCAATACAGGCTGATCCGGTGTGATGCTCAGGACGTTATTTTGTATCTTGTAAGTTAAATCTACCTGTTGAGACAAACGCTCCAAAATGGCAGGCAAGGTTTGATCAACCGCATTCAAGGTCACGCGTCCTTGAATGGAAGGATGAATATCTACATTGAGCTTACTGTCGCGCGCGATAGCGAATAACACCTCTTTGACCGGTGTGTCATACACTACGATGCTGTAAGTCTGTTCTTTGGCTTTCGGTTTGGGTGGTGGCAAGTAAATATTGTTAGTGACAGGCTTGGGAATACTTGCAGCTGTAGATGACTTATCTATGGATGATTTAGATAGAACTTGATTGGCTGGTGTACTTTGACTATCAATATGGCCTTTAGATGGCTGAACTTTCGACTTGTGAGCGCATGCAGACATGCCCAACACAATCATCATGCACAATAGCGGTAGTATTTGTTTATTATTTGCCACGGCGTAGTTAACTCCCAACTTATCGCTTAAATTACACCTTGAAGTATATTTTGCATAATACCGTAAAAAATGCAAGAAATATCAAATCACAACAATAAGTTA
>DATHXI010000025.1:0-12030 GCA_035459705.1 Methylotenera sp.
TTAAAAATAAGTGGAAAAACATTGATGCAACATCCTCCTATGATTCATGCACAAGACTTGTATTACGAGATTATCAGTCATGATAACCATATTCGTATTTTACAAGGTTTAAATTTAAGTATCGCAGCACGTGAACAAGTCGCGATAGTGGGCAGCTCTGGCTCGGGTAAATCTACACTTTTAAGCCTGCTTGCTGGATTGGACGTGCCAACACGGGGAAGCGTTCATATTCAAAATAGACCTTTCAGTCATTTGGATGAAGATGGCCGCGCAGCAGAGCGCGGTGAACACATGAGTTTTGTATTTCAATCATTCCAGTTGCTGCCCTCACTTACCGCGCTAGAGAATGTGATGCTGCCACTGCAATTAAAAAGCCATCCCGAAGCTAAAAGCGTGAGTATGGAGGCGTTAAATAAAGTCGGTTTGGGTCACCGTATTCAACATTACCCCAAGCAGTTATCTGGTGGAGAGCAGCAGCGCGTAGCAATTGCACGCGCGTTTGCTACACAACCTACTATTCTGTTTGCAGATGAGCCAACAGGCAATCTGGACAATGCCACAGGCCAAATGATTATTGATTTACTGTTTAAGATGAACGCCGAAGCGGGAACGACGCTGGTATTGGTGACGCATGATGAACATTTGGCCAATCGCTGTCATCGTCAACTCAGGTTGGAAAATGGCGTTTTGAATGAATCGGCAAATGAATTGGTAACAGTATGAGTTTGACGGTTCTGCTTCATGGCAAATTGGCTTGGACGCAAACGGTAAGCTTATGGCGTGCCGGGGCTTTGCGTGTGCTTGTGTTTGCCTTGGTATTGGCGGTAGCAGCGATAACCGCGGTGGGCTTTTTTACGCAGCGAGTAGAGTCTGCGCTCAATCAGCAGGGTGGTTTATTGTTGGGTGGTGACCTTGCCGTACTGTCAGATCATCCTATCGCTGATCAATTTAAAAAACGTGCAGAAGCGCAGGGCATCAATACTGTAAAAACCTACGAGTTTCCAAGTATGGTGGTGTCTGGCGAGACCAATCAACTGGCAGAAATCAAGGCCGTTGACTATGGCTTTCCTATGCGAGGTGATTTAACCATAGGTGCTACTACCAATGAAGTCGGCCGGATTGTTAAAGCGACACCTAATGCAGGCGAAGTTTGGGTAGAGCCGCGTTTGGCACACCTACTCAATCTGCAAGTCGGTGACATGGTAGAAGTAGGCGAGAGAAAGTTACGCGTAGGTGCCATTCTGCTGCGTGAGCCTTCTCGTGGTGGGGATATGTTTAGTTTTGCACCACGCCTGATGATGAATGCCAGAGACTTAGCCTCAACTAAGCTGATTCAATATGGCAGTCGAGTCAAATATCAGCTCTTGCTCGCTTCTGAACCTCAAAAGATTAATCGTTACCTTGCACAGACCAAGCCAACACTAGGACGTGGTGAAAAGATTGAGGATGTACGTAATGCCCGCCCTGAGATTAAATTAGCTTTAGATAAGGCGCAACAGTTCTTGGGTTTGTCGGCGATGGTGAGTGTTATTCTGGCGATGGCGGCGATGCTGCTTTCTAGCCTGCCATATGTGAAGCAGAGCTTAGATACATTTGCCTTAATGCGCTGTTTTGGCGCCTCGCAAAATACCGTGTTGCAGGTACTCGCTATGCAAACGTTGTTAATTGCATTCTTGAGTGCACTACTTGGCGGGGCGATTGGATATTTGGCGCAATTGGGATTAGCACAATTGGCTGGCAGTTTATTCTTGGAGACTCTACCTGCCGCATCCATTACGCCAATTTTAGTGGGGGTTATTGCCAGTATCGCTATGATGTTTGCTGTTGTGTTACCGCATGTATGGCAGATGCGTAATTTAACAGCCATGAACATATTAAGGCGCGAAACGCTGGTACAACCTATCTCCGCACAGGCCAAGTTTTTACCTGCAGCTTTCGTGATGTGTGTGATGGTGTTTTGGCAGGCACATGATACGAAAATAGCATTCTCTACGATTTGTGCGATATTGGCGCTGTGTTTGGTGATTGCAGGCTTTGCTTATGCGCTGATTTATCTCACCACCCGATTATTCAATCTATCGCCGCAAAACCCGCAGCTTAATGCCATGAAGCTCGGTGTGCAGGGTATCAAACGTAGATTTGGGTTATCTACAGTACAAATGATTGGCTTTAGTATGGGGCTCATGGTGTTGATACTATTAGCGTTGATCCGTGGTGATCTGGTACGTAATTGGCAAGCGTCGTTACCTGCTGATGCGCCCAATCGCTTTATTATCAACATTCAGCCTGCGCAAATTGATGGTGTGAGTCAGTTTTTCAAGAAGTTGGATATTAAAAATACCTCGGTATTTCCGATGGTGCGCGGTCGTTTGGTGAGTAAAAATGAAGAGCTCATCAGTGGCATACAATGGAAAGAAGAGCGTGCAAAACGCCTTGCAGAGCGTGAATTTAACCTATCGTGGGCTGCACAAATGCAAAGTGACAATCAGCTTAAATCAGGTCGTTGGTGGACAGCAGAGGAACACGGTAAGCCTTATCTTTCACTAGAAGAGGATTTAGCCAAGACGCTAGGAGTGAAGCTAGGTGACAAGCTCGTATTCGATATCGCCGGCAGCCCGTTAACTGTGACCGTGACCAGTATCAGAAAAGTAGATTGGGATACCATGCGCGCCAACTTCTTTGCGGTAACGCCGCCAGGCTTGTTGGACAAATACGCAGCAAATTACATCAGCAGCTTTCATTTACCACTTGATGCTGATGTTCCTTTGAATCAGTTGGTGCGAGACTATCCTAACCTGACCGTGATTGATATTGCAGCATTGATGCAACAGGTACGTGGCATTATGCAAAAAATGAGCAGTACCATCGAGTATGTCTTTGCATTTAGCTTAGTTGCAGGCATTGCTGTGCTATACGCAGCACTTGTGGCAACGCGCGAAGAACGTATCTCAGAAGCAACGCTGATGCGCGTATTCGGCGCATCGCGCAGGCAAGTGAGTATTGCCTATGTCACAGAGTTTGCATGTATTGGGCTTATAGCTGCATTTGTTGCGGCGGTGGTCGCTAACTTATTGGCGTATTACATCAGCGTCAAGATATTGAATATTCCATTTCAATTTAACTTTACCTTGGCAATCAGCATGATGTTGCTTGCTGCAATCTTGATACCACTCGCCGCCTGGCTTGGTTTGCGAGGTTTCCTGAACATCCCGCCTAGACAATTATTGAATAGCATTTAACCGTATTGGTTGTTATTAACCACCAATGTGGCTGTAAACAACCAATTTTTGATGTTGGAAATCAATAATTCAGTTAGAATAAAATTTTAAGCCATTATTTATTAATGGTTTTTTATTATTTATTAAAGTGCCTTACCTAAGGTATGAAGTTTGCTCACTAGATATCTAATATGCATACACCAATCGCTTATTAAATACACTTAATTAAACTTATCTTCTCAGGGATAACATATGAGCAATAAACCGCAATTCGTTTTAAAGACTACTTGTGCAGCAGTGCTGGCTGTATTGGCTAATTCACAATTAGCAAATGCTGCAGATGAAACTCAAGTCATCGAAACTAAAAAAATCGAAGTGATCAGTACGACACCTTTGCAAGGTGTTGGGATATCTAAAGACAAGATTCCAGCGAATGTGCAAAGTGTAAAAGGCGACAAAATGGTTGAAGAAAACAACCTTACGATTGCCGATTTTATGAATAGTGGTTTGGTAGGCGTAAACGTAAACGAAATCCAAAACAACCCATACCAACCTAACGTAAATTACCGCGGCTTTACTGCTTCCCCTTTATTGGGCACCCCACAAGGTTTGTCTGTGTTTGTGGATGGCGTACGTGTCAATGAACCATTTGGTGACGTGGTCAACTGGGATTTGATTCCATTGAATGCGATTTCTAGTATGAACCTGATATCAGGCTCCAACCCAGTGTTTGGCCTCAATACATTAGGCGGTGCACTTTCAATCAATACTAAAAGTGGTCGTACTGATCCAGGTGGTGCAGTAGAATTATCTGGCGGCTCATGGGGACGTGCAAATGGTTCGGCTGAGTACGGTGGCGTTTCTAAAGATGGCACAGTTGATTACTTTATTTCGGGAACTGCATCTACTGAGCAAGGCTGGCGTGATGCTTCACCTTCAGATGTGCGCCAAGCTTTTGGCAAAATCGGTTGGCAAGGTGAGAAAACCGATATGAACTTAAGCTTAACACTTGCGGACAATGAATTGATTGGTAACGGCTTGGTGCAAAAAGAATTTTTGGATGCACAAGGATGGGACTCAATCAATACTAAGCCTGACATTACCGATACGCAAATGGCGTTCTTAAATTTCAATCTCAGTCATTATTTCAGTGATGATGTTATATTTAGTGGCAACACTTACTATCGAAATGCACGTTCTAAGACGTTAAACGGTGACGTGAACGATGATGTTGTGGCAGATGATGGTGTTGTAGTAGATTTTTTTGCACCTGATTGTACTGGTGCAGCTGACCCAGAAGTTCAGTGTGGCGGCGCAATAAACCGCAGTAAGTCAAAACGTGAAAGTTATGGTTTTACGACACAATTAGCATTTAACCAAGATTTCATAGGTAAGAAAAATCAACTGATCACAGGTTTTGGTTTCGATGAAGGCCGAACTAAATTCAGGCAATCAAGTGAGTTGGGCAACATTACCGGGAGTCGTGGTGTCGCTGGTGTGGGCGAATTTAATGATGAGGCAGAAGTTGATCTCAAAGCCAAGAGCACTACATGGAGCCTATATGCAACAGATACAATTTCATTGAATGAAATGTATCATTTGACGTTGTCTGGTCGCTATAACTACACCAAAATCGATAACAAAGACGGTGCAATTGCACCGCCAGATCCAGAGTCTCTGACTGAGAAACAATCATTTGCACGATTCAATCCTGCCATTGGTTTAAGTGTTACTCCAACCCAAAATCTATCTTTTTACGGTAGCTATAACGAAGGCAGCCGTGCACCAACCGCCATTGAGCTAGGTTGTGCGTTCCAAGATTTGGATGGAGATGGTCAAGGCGATACTCCATGCCGTTTACCTAATGCTATGGCAGGCGATCCACCGCTTAAAAAAGTCGTAGCCAAAACGTTTGAGGCAGGCGTGCGTGGCCAGTTGGCCAATAACTTAGGCTATAGCGCGAGTGTTTACCGCACTCAAAATACTGATGATATCCAGTTCAGGGCATCTAATTCACAAGGTGACGGAAACTTCCAAAACGTTGGTAAAACGCGTAGAGAAGGTTTAGATCTAGGTCTTAACGGTGATGTAGGCTCAAGATTCCGTTGGAACCTTGGCTATAGCTATGTGCGTGCGACTTACCAATCGCCTTTCACAATTGCTAGCGAAGTTAATACTAGTGCTGTTGACACAGATGGTGACACTGAGCCAGATACAATCAATGTTTCGCGTGGTGATTACTTACCGGGCATTCCTAAGCACCAGCTTAAACTGCGTGGCGAATGGCAGGCTACTCCTAACTGGACGATAGGCACGAATGTTGTTGCATTTGCCAGCCAGTATTCTTTTGGTAATGAGAACAACGACCATCAAGGTGAGGGCGCTAAAGTGCGTGGCTATACAGTGGTTAACCTAGATACACGTTACAAGTTCAGCAAGAGCGGTTGGCAAGCTTTTGCCCGCGTAAACAATGTGTTCGATAAAGAGTTTTACAGTGCCGGTATGCTGGGAGAGTCATTCTTCACCCCAGATGGTACGTTTGATGGTGGTGATGATCACTTCCAACCATTGTATTCACCAGGTGCGCCACGTGCAGCTTGGATTGGTGTGCGTTATGAGTTTGGTGGTAAAAAAGCCACAGCAAGTTATGATAACGATTAATTAAAAGGTCTAAATTGCTCGCACATCAAACTCAATCAGAAGCTAAACATCTGCATTTCAATCAAACCAAAAAGGTTTTGATTGTTGAAGATGAGGTTTTGTTTGCACGCGCCGTACACAAGCGTTTGCAAAAGGCTGGGTATGAGTGCGAGCATGTCGAGTGTCTGCAAGATGCTCGTATTATCGTCAAGCAGTTTTCACCAGATATTGTGCTGCTGGATATGCGATTGCCTGATGGTAACGGCTTGGATTTGTTAGCAGAGTTTGTTGCCAAAAATGCAGTGGTTATTGTCATGACAGCACATGGTGAGATCAGTGATGCAGTTAATGCCATGAAGCAAGGGGCGATTGACTACCTTAAAAAGCCGATTGATCTTGAGGAGTTATTGCTTTCTATTCAAAAAGCAGAAGCGGCATCTATTCAAAGTAATAGTTTGGATTATTCGCGCCAACGTAATGCACACGCCACTGATGGTGTTGAGTTGTTAGGTGATAGCCTGGCCATGCAGAGCGTTAAAGTGCAAATCAAGCGGATCGCTCAATTGGTTGCCAGCGATACCGTGCCACCTACAGTGATGATTGGTGGTGAAACGGGCACTGGTAAAGATGTTGCAGCCCGTCTGTTGCATTTATCGTGTGCAAATAATGACAAACCGTTCGTGCATATTGATTGTGCTTCCCTGCCTTCAGAATTAATAGAAAGCGAACTTTTCGGGCACGAGAAAGGTGCCTTCACTGGTGCTTTGGGTTCACGCCCTGGTTTGATTGAAGCGGCAGAAGATGGCACATTGTTTTTGGATGAAATAGGCGAGTTACCTTTAACTTTACAAGCTAAATTGCTCAATGTGCTTGAGCGCCGTGTGGTACGTCGACTTGGCTCCACTAAAGAGCGTCCTGTGCCTGCACGTTTTATTGCCGCAACTAATCGTGATTTGCATGAAATGTCACTTAATGGCCGGTTCAGGCAAGATCTGTATTACCGATTGAACGTAATGAGTATTGCAATGCCACCCTTACGTGAGAGAGAGGGCGATGCCATGCTACTTGCACGACATTTTGCTACACAGACTTCTAGACGTTATGGTTTAGCCAGTCCTACATTTTCAGCTGATGCAATCAAGATGATTCAAAGTTATAAATGGCCAGGCAATGTAAGAGAGTTAAAACATCAAGTCAGCCGCGCCATGTTGCTATGTCATGAAAGTCAGATCACCGAGGTTGATTTGGCGCTACCTATTTATCAAACAGCAGCACAAAGTAGTCATCAAAGTACGCAGACTAGGCTAGATGAGGCTGAGAAGACGATTTTGTTGCAAGCGCTTGCGGAAGCTAAAAATAACGTATCAGAAGCGGCACGTAAGCTAGGTATCACCCGTATGACCATGCGCTACCGCATGGATAAACATCACATCAAGCACTAATTCCTTTCAATAATGTTGTTTCTAAAACAGCATTAATATCAAAATCCTGCGATTCAAAAATGACGGCCAAATGGCTGCATGGTATGATTCAACCAATCCGAAATTGAAAGAATCACATGCAAATTGGTACCCCTCTAAGTCCTAACGCAACCCGTGTCATGCTGTTAGGAAGCGGTGAATTAGGCAAAGAAGTCATTATTGCGCTACAACGTTTAGGCGTTGAGGTTATTGCTGTAGACCGCTATAAAAATGCTCCTGGGCATCAAGTAGCACATCGTGCGCATGTAATTGACATGACGAATGATCAAGCGCTCCGTGACTTAATCGCGCAAGAAAAACCACACTTGATCGTGCCGGAAATCGAGGCGCTTAATACCAATACATTGGCAGACATTGAAGCTGCGAATATCGCGACAGTTATCCCTACAGTACGCGCTGTACAGCTCACGATGAATCGTGAAGGTATTCGCAGACTGGCAGCTGAGGAGCTGAGTTTGCCTACTTCAGCTTATGCTTTCGCTAAAAGTGAGGCTGAGTTACAAATCGCTATTGATAACGGGATTGGTTACCCATGCTTCATCAAGCCTACGATGTCATCATCAGGTAAGGGCCAGTCGCGCATTACCAATGCTAGCGAGGTAAAAACTGCGTGGGACTATGCTGCAAGCGGCGGTCGTGTGAATCAAGGCGTGGTGATTGTAGAAGGCCAGATTGATTTTGATTATGAAATCACCTTGCTAACAGTACGTGCCAAAAACACACAGGGTGAAATTGAAACCTACTTCTGTGATCCAATTGGCCATGTGCAAGAGAAGGGCGATTATGTTGAAAGCTGGCAACCACAGCCGATGAATCCCGCTGCATTAGACGAGTCCAAACGTATTGCAAAAGCAGTGACAGATAGTCTGGGTGGTTTAGGTTTGTTTGGCGTAGAGCTTTTCGTTAAAGGCGATAAAGTATGGTTCAGCGAAGTCAGTCCACGTCCGCATGACACCGGCATGGTGACGATGGCAAGCCAGCGATTTAGTGAATTTGATCTGCACGCACGGGCTATTTTAGGTTTGCCAGTCGATGTATCTATACGAGAAGCGGCTGCCAGTGCAGTGATCTACGGTGGTCATGAGGCCAGCCAATTAGCTTTTGATGGTATTGATAAAGCGTTGGCTGTGCCCAATAGTGATATTCGTTTATTTGGTAAGCCAGAGTCATTTCTGCGCAGGCGTATGGGTGTGGCACTTGCAACAGGTAAAGATATAACTGAGGCTAGAGCGCGCGCTAAGTTGGCAGCTAGTTTAGTAAAACCTAAAGTTGTTTGAGTATCTAGCGATAGAGATGTATGTTGAATAAGATTGAAGAAGCCGGTAGTAGCAAAAGAACATTTTTTGAACTGCTAGGTGGCGACACCGGTGGTGTCGAGAATATTCGTAAACTGGTAGAGACCTTTTACGATATTATGGATAGCGATCCAAAGGCACAGCCTATTCGGGCCATGCACCCAGCAGATTTAACTTCTTCACGTGAAAAGCTATTTATGTTTTTAACTGGCTGGACAGGCGGGCCGCAGCTTTATATCGAACGCTATGGACATCCATTTCTGCGGAAACGGCATATGCCATTCTCGATAGATGAGTCAGCGCGTGACCAGTGGATGTATTGCATGATTAAAGCCATGCAGCAGCTCGGATACGATGATAAGTTAATGACTAAACTGGCTGAGCAGCTGTATGGTGTGGCTGATTTTATGCGAAATAAATGACTGTTTGAAAAATAAAAAAAGGGTTAGCAAAAGCTAACCCTTTTTTATTACTTATTGTGATGAGCTAAATTATTTACTCACTCTTAAACCGCCTAATAATGCAGCTACAGGCGTTTTTCTTGATGGTATGTTTCTTACACTAGTGTTTTTTTGCTCAACCATTGCCTCATACGGTTTGTCGAACCAAGGGTCTACACTTTTCTTAGGTGCCGTTCTTTTTGGAAGAGGGCGCTGAGTAGAGGCATCATCCTGGTTACGTGCTTTGCTATGAGCATGCGAACGTGCAACAGGTTTTTCAATCTCGACTATCTCTTTAGGGATTTGGCGCTTGATCAGCTTTTCAATCTCTAAAAAGTACTTTTCTTCATCAGAGCTTACGAACGAGATCGCAATGCCAGAAGCGCCTGCACGGCCAGTACGACCAATGCGGTGCACATAATCTTCCGGTGCGCTTGGAATCTCGTAGTTAATCACCATAGGCAAATCGCTGATATCCAGACCACGCGCAGCTACATCAGTGGCTATCAACGCGGTAACGGTACCGGCTTTAAATGCATCTAATGCCTTGATACGTTCTTGCTGTGTTTTGTCGCCATGAATCGCATCGGCAGCAATGCCGGCACGTTCTAAACTACGACTTAGGCGACTGGCAGTCAGCTTAGTCTTAGTGAAGACAATCACTTGTTTTGCATCGGCTGCTTTTAGTATTTGCGTGAGTAAAGCTTCTTTATCGCTTTGTTCGACTTGATAGACTTTTTGTGTCACGTTGTCGTTAGTCGCGTTACTACGTGCTACTTCAATAAGTTGCGGTTTCGTTAAGAAATCATCTGCTAACTTTTTAATCTCATTTGAGAACGTGGCAGAAAACATCAGGTTCTGCCTGTGTTTTGGCAGTAACGCCAAAATACGTTTCAAATCAGGCATAAAGCCCATGTCCAGCATTCTGTCAGCTTCATCCAGTACTAACATTTGTACTTGATTCAGTTGCAATGTCTTTTGTTCAATATGGTCCAACAAACGACCCGGGGTTGCTACCAGCACCTCTACACCTGTTTTTAAATGCGGTGTTTGAGACTTGATATCTACACCGCCATAAACTACAAGTGTGCGTAGCGGCGTATGTTTTGCATAAGCACGTACGCTTTCTTCTACTTGAATCGCCAATTCGCGCGTTGGTACTAAAATCAACGCACGCACTGGGTGTTTAGCAGGAGAAGCACTTGCACTGGCTAATGGCAGCAATTTTTGCAGCAAGGGTAACGCAAACGCCGCAGTTTTACCTGTGCCTGTTTGCGCGCCTGCCATCAGGTCACCCCCGGCCAAAGCTACAGGTATAGCCTGAGCTTGGATTGGCGTAGGAGTAGTGTAGCCAGACTCGGTCAGCGCTTTAAGTAATGCAGGCGCGAGACCAAGGCTATCAAAACCGATAACGTCGGTTTTTTGGCTATCTAAAATTGCTGTTTCTGTCATTTGTTGGGTATTGTTCAATTAGTCATTTACTCAATTAAGCGAAGCTACGTGGACGACGTGGTGCGCTGCTACCGCCACCTGAATTAGCGCCGAAGCTACGTGCTTTGTCGTTAGAACCGCCGTTAGAACGTGGTGCACTTCTGCCTTCATTGCGGCCTTCTGGTCTAGCGCCATCACGACGTGCTGGAGCAGCTGAACGGTCGCCACGAGGTGCGTCTGTACGCGCATCGCTTCTGCCTTCGTAACGTGCACCTAATACTCGGTTGCTATCGCCACGGTTAGCGTCAGGGCGATTGCCACGATTGTCACCGCGTGAATCACCACGACCTGAACTTGAACGGTCTGTATTAGCTTGACCATCACGTGCATATGGTTTTTTGCCAAAAGCTACGCTGTCGCCAAAGCTACGGTTAGGAGCGCCTGCATTTGCGCTTGGACGATCACCACGGCTACGGTCGCCGCTAGAATTAGAACGGTCACCAAATGAACGTGGGCGGTCGCCAGACGGTCTTTCTGAACGAGCAAACTCTGGTCTGCCGCCATTGCCATTAGCTTCACGCGGAGCTGCGTCACGGTTACCACGGGATTCGTTGTCACGGCTAAAGCTTGGACGCTCGCGTGAGTCACTACGGCTGTCGCCACGGTTGCTATCGCGACCACCAAAACCACCACGGTCATCACGTGGTTTAAAGCCACCGCGACCACCAGGTTTATGACCATCACGACGACTGCCGCCAGGACCATCCATCTTGATTGCGCGTTTTGGCTCAAAGCCTTCTACTACTGCTGGCTCCATACGGTTGCCAGTGAATTGTTCGATTTTACGCAGGATGTGTCTATCCATATTTGATGCAAATGAGATAGCGATACCAGTGTTGTTTGCACGGCCAGTACGACCGATACGGTGTACATAGTCTTCAGCAAACTTAGGTAAGTCGTAATTAATCACGTGGGTAATGCCGTGAACGTCAATACCACGGGCAGCCACGTCAGTTGCCACTAATACTTTTACATCGCCATGGCGAAGTTTAGTCAATGTACGGTTACGCGCACCTTGTGTCATGTCGCCATGTAAAGCAGCGGTTTTGTGGCCAGCTGCATACAAGTCTTCAGCCAATACGTCAGCGTGACGTTTAGTTGAAGTAAAGATAATTACTTGGTTCACTTCAGGTGCAATCAACAAATGCTCAAGCAATTTGTTTTTATGCGTCATGTCATCAACATAGTGCAAACGTTGCTCAATGTTGGCATGTTTTTCTTTTTGTGCAGCTACTTGGATTGTTTTTGGGTTTTTAAGAATTTGTCTAGCGATACGGCCAATGTCACCATCTAATGTTGCAGAGAACAATAGTGTTTGACGCTCAGCACTCAGTTGCTCACAAATGCGTTCAACATCTGGCAAGAAACCCATGTCCAACATACGGTCAGCTTCATCCAAAATCAACATTTGTAAACGTGATAAGTCGATACGGCCGCGTTCCATGTGGTCTAACAAACGACCAGG
>DATHXI010000026.1:0-5069 GCA_035459705.1 Methylotenera sp.
TTGGCTATACCGTGCGTATCGTTTCTGAGATTACAGAATCAAACGGCTCTAGCTCTATGGCTTCAGTCTGTGGCGGTTCATTGGCCATGATGGACGCTGGCGTGCCAGTGAAGAACCACGTTGCAGGTATCGCGATGGGCCTGATCAAAGAAGGCAACCGCGTTGCTGTATTGACTGACATCTTGGGTGATGAAGATCACTTGGGCGATATGGACTTTAAAGTAGCCGGTACCGATGAAGGTATTACTGCATTACAAATGGACATCAAGATCACCGGCATCACTGCAGCAATCATGCAAGTGGCGTTGGCGCAAGCTAAAGAAGGCCGTACACACATCTTGGGTATCATGAAATCTGCGATGAGCACTGCCAATACTGAAATGTCAGCATTCGCACCACGTATCATTACGATGAAAATCAATCCTGAGAAAATCCGTGATGTGATTGGTAAAGGCGGCGCAGTGATTCGTCAATTGACTGAAGAAACTGGCACTACGATTGATATTGAAGATGACGGTACAGTGAAAATCGCATGTACTAGTTCAGAAGCTGGTGCAGAAGCACAGCGTCGTATCGCAGCGATTACTGCTGAAGTGGAAGTTGGCCAAACCTATGAAGGTACTGTGATCAAGTTACTTGATTTTGGTGCGATCGTGTCGCTAATTCCTGGTAAAGATGGTTTATTACACATTTCACAAATTGCACATCAACGCGTAAATGCGGTTGCTGACTTCCTAAAAGAAGGCGATGTAGTGAAGGTTAAAGTAGTGGAAGCTGATGAAAAAGGCCGTGTACGTTTAAGTATGAAAGCTTTGATCGAAGCGCCAGCGTCAGAAGAGAAATCTGATTCTGCTGAGTAGGATATAGAGTAATAAAAAAGCCCGCGAAAGCGGGCTTTTTTATTACCTTTAATTAGATTTTAGAGAAGAGATATACGGTCGCAGAAATGTTATTTCGCGACTTGCTTCTCTCTCATTTCATCCAAAGTTTTGCAATCGATACACAATGTTGCAGTCGGGCGCGCTTCTAAACGTTTCAAGCCAATCTCGATGCCGCAGCCTTCGCAGTAGCCATACTCATTGTCATCGATGTTACGTAAAGTCTCATCGATCTTTTTAATCAATTTACGTTCACGGTCACGGTTGCGCAATTCCAAAGCCATGTCAGATTCCTGGCTGGCACGGTCGTTAGGGTCAGCAAACATTGTTACCTCATCTTGCATGGTATGCACGGTGCGATCGATGTCGTGGCTCAACTCTGACTTCCAATCATTCAGAATCTTGCGAAAATGATTGAGTTGGTTTTTGTTCATGTACTCTTCATCAGGTTTAGCCTGATAAGGTGTAAATTGTTTAGTGATGACTTCAGCCATAATGTTGACCTAACTACCTAAAAAGAAGCTTGTTATAAAATTAGCGCATGAGTGTACACTGATTAAAGCTTAGATGCAAAATCTAGCTAATTGCTTGAATCCTTTGCAAGATTCTTTAATTAAGCCTCTTAAATTAAGCTTCACTCAACTCTAGTGCAAGTAAGGTGTTTTCCATCAGCGTTGCGACTGTCATGGGGCCTACACCGCCCGGTACTGGAGTAATCCAGCTGGCGCGGGTTTTGGCCGCATGAAAATCAACATCGCCAGAGATAGTACCATCAGCCAATCGATTGATGCCAATATCAATCACAATCGCCCCTGGTTTGATCCATGCGCCTTGAATGAGCCCTGGTTTGCCAGCTGCAGCTACTATTAAATCTGCGCCGGCGACGACCTTACTTAAATCTTTGGTATGCCGATGGCAGCTGGTGACTGTACAGCCTGCAAGTAGAAGTTCTAAGGCCATTGGGCGACCTACGTGATTAGAAACACCAACGACTACCGCATCTAAGCCCATCAACTCAATATTCGAGGCTTCTAACATCTTAATCACGCCAAAAGGTGTGCAAGAGCGTAGTGTGGGTTGGCGTACAGCGAGTCTACCAATGTTATAAGGATGAAAGCCATCCACATCTTTATTGGCACTAATGCGTTCTATAACATGCTCATCTTTGATATGTGCTGGTAAGGGTGACTGAACGAGGATGCCATCTATCGTATTATCTTGATTTAATGTTTCAATCAGCGCTAACAATTCTGCTTCAGTTGTTGAGGCAGGCAAGTCATAAGCGACAGAATGAATGCCGACCTTTTCGCAAGCCAGTCTTTTGTTGCGTACATAGATTGCCGAAGCCGGATCTGCACCAACAAGGATCACTGCCAGGCCGGGCGCACGCTTTTTTTCATGTAAGCGGTTGTTTATACGCACTTTAATGGTGTTTAGTAGGTGTTCTGCAATGGCTTTGCCATCAATTATTTTTGCGGTCATTGCTAAATATTTATAAATTATTAAAAATAAAGCGCATATTTTAACATATTAGAATTGACCAAAAGGCTGGTTTGCGCTATATTTCTGCCTCTTCGGCGTGTAGCGTAGCCTGGTAGCGCGCCTGCTTTGGGAGCAGGATGTCGGGAGTTCGAATCTCTCCACGCCGACCATATTTTTAGATTGTTTATTCCTGGTATTTATAATACTCAGGAGTAAACAATTTAGGATAAAAGTCAGCCCGAAAATGCTTTAATATTAGCATCGTTTTGTTGATATCAAGGCCTTGTAACCACAATCTGCCCGTAGCTCAACCGGATAGAGCACCAGCCTTCTAAGCTGGGGGTTACAGGTTCGATTCCTGTCGGGCAGGCCAGTATTAAAGTCTCTATGGTGGCTGTAGCTCAGTTGGTAGAGTCCAGGATTGTGATTCCTGTTGTCGTGGGTTCGAGCCCCATCAGCCACCCCATCTATCTTAGTTCTTAGTTCCAATCTCATACTTCAAAATAATTGATACCTAAAGCCTTTAAGGCTATAGTAATATTGGTTTTCACGGTTTTTAATTAATATTCAAAAAAGGTATTATTGATGGTGGCACTTCGTCCGGTTTTAATGATTGTTGATGATGATCCGTTAATCACTGATACCCTGCATTTTGTATTGAGCAAATTTTTTGATGTATGTGTTGCCGAATCACATACGCAAGTGAAGAGTTTGCTTAGGCAGCTCGATAATCCGCCAGCTCTGGCCCTGGTTGATTTGGGTTTGCCGCCAACACCACATACACCTGATGAAGGTTTTAAAGTCATCAGCGAGCTTCTAGCTCATTCTCCTACCATCAAAATACATGTTCTGTCTGGGCAAAGTAACGACGCTAACGTGAAGCGAGCGCTAACTCTTGGCGCTGTCGACTTTATTGCTAAACCTTGCGATGTAGAAAAACTGAAAGACATGTTATTGAACGCACTCAAGGTGCAGAATGTAGAACTGAATGAAGTGACCATAGAGCAAGAGAATGGTGGCTTGCTTGGTGATAGCTTGCCTATGCAAACGCTGCGTATGCAAATCTCACAATTTGCAGATTCACCTTTTCCGGTATTGATTGAAGGTGAGTCAGGTAGCGGCAAAGAGCTAGTTGCAGGTAGTTTTCATTATGCAAGTAAACGTTCGCTACATCCTTATTTGTCAGTCAATTGTGCGGCGATTTCGCCATTATTGGCTGAGTCTATTTTATTCGGGCATACCAAAGGCGCATTTACCGGTGCGACAACGGCTCATACCGGCTATTTTGAGGATGCAGGCGAGGGCACACTGTTTCTAGATGAAATCGGTGAATTGCCGATAGAGCTACAAGCTAAGTTGTTGCGCGTGTTGGAGAATGGTGAATATCAACGCATTGGCGAAACCCAAACACGCAAAAGTCGTGCGCGAATCGTTGCGGCGACCAATCGTGACTTGCGTGCTGAGGTGCGTACTGGCAAGTTCAGGTCTGATTTATACCATCGCTTGAGTGTGTTTGCCGTAAAAGTGCCGCCATTGCGTGATTTGAAAGAAGATAAGCATTTATTGCGGAACCATTTCACGGAGTTTTATGCCAAGCAAATTGGGCAAAATCCTTTTGCTTTAGACGCCAATTCAGAAGCGCGTTGGCTTGATTACCACTTTCCGGGCAATGTGCGTGAGCTTAGAAATATTGTCATTCGCCTGATTGCGAAATACTCAGGTAAGACATTGAAAGAGAGCGAGTTAGTCTCTGAGTTTGATCTCAATATGCCAGAATCGCAAGACGGGCAATTGGATTTGAATAATGAGGTGGGCATGATGGCGCAGGCACAACGTCACTTGCAGCGTCAAGCCAATGTGAGTTTGGATGCGGTAATCAAAACCTGGGAGCGTGCTTATATCGAAGCGGCAATGAAAATCACGCATGGTAATTTAAGTCAGGCGGCAAAGTTACTCAACGTGAATCGCACAACATTATACAGCCGCATGAATACGCAAGAAGAGGGTTAGCAATAATGCCTTTAACCTCAAGACAATCGTAAATAGGAAAAGATTTGTATTACCCACACTTCGGCTTAAAACAGCCCCCATTCAAAATCACGCCGAATACAGATTTTTTCTTTTCGGGCGGTAACCGTGGTGCGGTGCTGGATGCGTTGGTGTACGCCATTACCAATGGCGAGGGTATTATCAAAGTCGTGGGTGAAGTGGGTAGTGGTAAAACCATGCTTTGCCGCATGCTGCAAACAATTCTGCCGGAGCGAATCGAAAGTATCTACCTTGCAAACCCTAGCGTAGCGCCAGAAGACGTGTTGCACGCCATTGCTTTTGAATTGCAGCTTAAGCTACCTAAAAATGCAGATCGCTTAAAAGTGATGCAGCAGTTGCAGGCACATTTATTAAGTCGCCATTCTGAAGGTCGTCAAGTCGTTATTTTTGTCGAGGAAGCGCAAGGCATGCCGCTGGCGACGCTGGAAGAGATTCGTTTGCTTTCTAATTTGGAAACCAAGCAAGATAAGCTGCAGCAAATCGTGCTGTTTGGCCAGCCTGAGTTGGATGTCAATCTCAATGAAACACATATTCGTCAGCTACGTGAGCGCATCACACACAGTTTCCACTTGGGACCATTACATACTAAAGATATTGGTGAGTATTTGATTTTTAGGTTGCGTGCGGCGGGTTACCATGGACCACATCTGTTTTCGGATG
>DATHXI010000027.1:0-3991 GCA_035459705.1 Methylotenera sp.
TCTACTAGCAATCACTTTGTGCATGCCATCACATTTTACTTGGCGCATTTAGGTAATATGATAATTACCCTTTAAAATAGATGCTTATACGTTACAAGCTATGATTACACCGACTTAATGAACCAGATTTTCTCTTATCACAACCATGCATTTCTCAAACTTTTAGCATTTCGCATTCAAATCGTACTCGCCTACCAAATCATGGCGGTAGTGGTTGGCTGGCATATATATGAGATCACACACGATACCTTAGCACTGGGTTTGATTGGCCTGGCAGAGGTGTTGCCTTACTTCTGCTCAGCACTTTTTGCGGGCCATGCGGTTGATCATTTCTACTCACGGCGTATATTTGGCGTTCTGGCAGCCACGTTGTTATGCATCAACGCCCTCACGCTGACCTTGATTTCATTGGGCTTGGTTGGCGGCGACCCTACATTATGGATCTATGGCTCCATTGCATTTACAGGAATCGCGCGGGCTTTTATTGCACCTAGTTACAGCACCTTGTTTGCACTCATCTTGCCCAGACATCAATACGCAAAAGCCTCTGGCATTGGTAGCGCGGTATTCCAATCCGGCTTGGTTATCGGCCCAGCGCTTGGTGGTTTATTGGTTGGCTTTGCCAGTAAATCAGTCGCTTATTCGATTGCTACATTGCTATGTCTAGGATCGGCCATGGCGATGCTATCACTCAGAGTTAAAGAACCGAAAAGGTCTGAAAGCATCCCTGTCTTCACTAGCATCGGCGAGGGTCTGCGCTTTGTTTTTAGTAACCAGATCGTACTCGGAGCACTTTCATTGGATATGTTTGCGGTATTGTTTGGTGGCGCAGTTGCCATGTTGCCAGCCTTCATTCAAGACGTTTACCATCTCGGGCCAGAGGGTTTGGGCATACTGCGCGCAGCACCCGCTGTGGGCGCCATCTTCACCGGGCTATGGCTCACACGTCACCCCATCAACCTGCATGCAGGTCGTTGGCTACTATGGGCAGTTGCCGGCTTTGGCATTTGCATCATGGGCTTTGCACTCACCACCTATTTCTGGATAGCCGCTATTCTATTGCTACTGTCAGGTATTTTTGATGGTATCTCAGTCGTCATGCGCACCACGATTCTGCAGCTCGCTACACCGGATGCCATGAGAGGGCGTGTATCTGCCATCAATGGCATCTTCATTGGCTCATCCAATGAACTTGGTGCCTTTGAATCCGGCATTGCTGCGCGCTTCATGGGCTTAGTACCATCGGTCATATTCGGTGGCTTAATGACATTGTCAGTGGTGGGCATCACGGCCAAGTTTGCACCACAACTACGCAAGCTTGAACTGAAAGATTTGCACTAGAAGTCTGCGAGCATTCTCTTTCGGTTGCCATCTCCATTTGTCAGGCTCAAAGCCAGCACCTAAAACATTTACTAGGGTAAAAACCCTTGCACCACCACAACTGTATTGGTTTATATATACTAGCCATGATTAGAAAGATGTACGATCTAAAAAAGTAAGCGATATTCCACTAATAAAAAAAGGAAAGTGCAATGTTTACAATGACCATTAGCCTGGACTCTCTTGCGGTGTACATTGTGGTCCTGGATATCCTAATCTTGTTATCGTATGTGCTTTATATTCTTCACAACAAAAGACGCTTAGAAAAATCAATTAAAAATATCACTGATTTCATTACTGATTACTTTTTGAATACCGGTGCAGAAGTACAGGTCACTTGTTTTAAAATAGATGGCAATAGACGTTATGTCACACTAATTGAATCGCAGCCTCTCAAACGCTTTCGTTATTCCAACGTGCTGGAAAGCAATCTCATTGGGCATGTATTTAAAGTCACTGGCAATATAGTAGAGAAAATCTATTGGCGATTCCCTGTGCAACTCAATCAAAATGCAATGGCGTCAACAGCCATTGAAGAAAACTCTACTCCAGAAGATGATTTGTATTTTTCTGAAGTGCATACACTTACTAAGTCAAAAGCTGAGTACAACGTTAACGAAGTATCGTGGGATGAGTTTGAAACCTCTAAAAAAGAAACTTGAGCTACTAGCCGTTGTCTTTAAGCTATAGTTTGATTTTCATATGATTTTGGTATGATTATTATTTAGTCCCCTTATTGTTAGTCCCGTAGTGACCAATTTTATTGATTGGGAGTGATTATGTTGCATAAGAAACTCATGCAGTGGGCATCAAAAATCAATCAGAATACTGATATTCAAGCGCGATTTGTACTTTGGGATGGTCAACATCTCGACTTTGGACATTTCGCCGCACCTCCAGTCACGCTACACATCAAAGACCCTAGCTTCATTGCCGACTTACTCTCACCTAGTATGAGCAAGCTTGGCGAAGCCTATGTTAGAGGCAAGGTAGATTTTGAAGGTAAACTCAACGACATTATTAATCTAGCTTTCTCCCTCGTTCGTCATGTGGGTCATGGAAAACTGCACTTCTTTTCAAAATACTTTCCGCACACACGGCAAAGTGACATGAAGTCTATCCAGTTTCATTACGATGTATCCAACGAGTTTTATAAAATCTGGTTAGATCCCAATATGGTCTATTCATGCGCTTACTTTGAGCAAGGTGATGAAACGCTAGAAGCTGCGCAATTAAAGAAAATTGACCATATTCTGACTAAAATTCAACTGCAACCTAACCAGACCCTGCTCGACATCGGCTGCGGCTGGGGCGCTCTGGTGATACGTGCGGCACAGAAATTTGATGCAAAATGTGTTGGCATCACCCTATCAGAAAAACAATATGCGCTGGCGAATGAACGTGTCAAAGCCGCAGGCTTGCAAGACAGAGTCGAGATTCGCCTGCAAGATTACCGCGATATAAAAGGCCAGTTCGACCGCATCACCAGTGTTGGCATGTTTGAACATGTGGGTCGCAAACAACTGGTTCATTACTTCCGCATCATTCACGACCTGCTGAAAGAGGATGGCATCGTCATGAACCACGGTATTACATCGGTGAGCACCGACATGGCAGATACTAATCTCGGCGCTGGTGATTTCATCAATCGATACATTTTTCCCAACGGCGAACTACCACACGTTAGCGAGGCGATTTCGGCGATGCAGCAAGGCGGGCTAGAAGTATTCGATGTAGAAAATTTGCGCCGCCATTACGCACGCACCTTATCCATGTGGGTAGATAACTTTGAGCAAAACGCCATTAGCGTCCAGCAGCACATCGACCCAGAACGCTATCGCGCATGGCGGCTTTACCTAGGGGGATGCGCCTATTCGTTTCTACATGACCAAGTTTCCATTTATCAACTGGTCAGCCACAAAGCAGGGCG
Source organism: Methylotenera sp. (assembly GCA_035459705.1). Taxonomy (GTDB): domain Bacteria; phylum Pseudomonadota; class Gammaproteobacteria; order Burkholderiales; family Methylophilaceae; genus Methylotenera. The sequence goes on from DATHXI010000027.1 coordinate 3,311, forward strand.
TCTAGCAGATAATATGCCATGGTCGCGCCGCTACATGTACGATTTATAATTTATGGTTAAGGCAGCACCAGCTTCATCTAAGCTACTATTAACCAGCTATACTAAAATTTACACTTTTTCTAGGTTTACACATTCTTTAGGACTCTCCACACCATGCTATCTATGTATGACGCCACTATTACGCCGCTGAAACGCGCCTTAAGCAACCTCTCTACCATCCTCAAAAAAGGTGAATCCTATGCTGATACTAAAAAAATCGAGCATAGTGTCATACTCAATGCGCGACTCTTCCCGGATATGTATCCGCTGACACGCCAAGTGCAAATTGCCACAGATATGAGTAAGGGTGCTGCAGCACGCTTGGCAGGGGTGGAGATTCCAAAGTATGAGGATAACGAAACCACATTTGCTGAACTGCAGGCACGCATTGCCAAAACCATTGCGTTTATTGATAGCATCCAGCCAGCGCAATTGGAAGGCGCAGAAAGCCGCGATATTGTTATCACCGTGCGCAAAATAGACTTGCACTTCACAGGACAAGCTTACCTGCTAAATTGGGTCAATCCGAATGTGTACTTTCACGTCGCCACGGCTTACAACATCTTGCGCCATAACGGCGTTGAGCTAGGTAAGTCAGATTTTTTAGGGCCTAGGAAGTAACTTGAAATTATCCTACACGCT
>DATHXI010000028.1:0-3655 GCA_035459705.1 Methylotenera sp.
TATAAGCATGTTAGATATTTTACTGATTGTCTTAAATTGAGTAGCTATGAATAATTTTACAGTAGAGGCAACCGAACTCACACGACTTTATGGTGGGCGAGAAGCCGTTAGTAATGTGAGTTTTAACCTGAGTAAAGGTGAGGTGTTGGGGTTCTTAGGGCCTAATGGTGCGGGTAAATCCACCACCATGAAGATGCTGACGGGTAATCTGGCGCCAAGTAATGGTAGCGTGAAGATTTGCGGCATTGATATGATAGAGAATCCAAAAGAAGCGAAGGCGCTGATTGGTTATCTGCCTGAGATGCGTCCTTTATATAAAGAACTCACGGTAGATGAATATCTTACTGTCGCAGCGCGCTTGCATCGTGTCAGTGCAAAGCACATCAAAAAAGCAATCGAAGTGGCTAAAGAGCGCTGTGGTTTAGGCCATATGAGCAAACGCCTGATTGAAAACCTTTCCAATGGTTACCAACAGCGTGTGGGTATTGCACAGGCAATTATCCATAACCCTATGGTTGTCATTCTGGATGAGCCGACAGTAGGTTTAGACCCTATTCAAATTCGAGATATTCGTGCATTGATTCGTGAAGTAGGTGGCGAACACAGCGTGATTATTTCTACCCATATTCTGCCTGAAGTCGAAATGGTCTGTGACCGTGTACAAATCATCGATAAAGGTAAGCTGGTCTTTAATGGTTCGATTGATGTGCTGAAACGTCAGCGTATCGGCAATAAACTGTTGGTGGGTATGCATAACCCGCCTAGTACCGGTGAGATGTTAAAAATCGCTGGTGTAACGGAAGTGGAAGCGTTGCCAACTGGTTTGATGCGTGTGCGTTTTGCAGAAGATGCGGCACCGGCTGAAGCGATTGTGCAGGCCGCTGTAGCTCATAACTGGGGTTTGCACCAAATCGCGCCAGATCAAACGAGTTTGGAAGATGTCTTTGTGCAACTGACTTATCAAGAACAGCCAGTCGGCCAATAATCGGCTCAAGAGTCAGCCCAGTAATTAGTGAGTTAAGGTCAATTTTATGATTATCAATGTTGCAAGAAAAGAACTTAAAAGTGTGTTTGCATCGCCAATGGGTTGGGTCATTCTATCCTTGTTGATGTTTGCTTTCGGTACCCATTACCTCAATGGCGTTAACGATTATTTTGCAGTAATGTCGGGCGCGATGCGCCCCGCTGAGCGTACCGGTGTGACCCAGTTTGTAGGCCAAACCGTGTATGGCCTGGCTTCATTCATCATGTTGTTTGCAGTGCCATTGCTCTCCATGCGTTTAATCAGTGAAGAGCGCCGCAGCCAAACCCTACCGTTCTTATTCAGTGCGCCTATCTCGCTCACAGAAATCGTAGTGGGTAAGTTTTTAGGTTTAGTAGGATTCTTAACCATATTGATTGTGTTCATCGCTTTGATGTTATCTACGCTGAATATTTGGGCAGATATCGATTTTGGTTACATCATCGCCAATTCGATTGGCCTGTGGTTATTAGTGGCAAGCTTCTCTGCACTTGGTTTGTATTTCTCGAGTTTGACACAGCAACCAGTAGTGGCGGCGATTCTGACTTTCGTCGCTTTATTTGCCTTAATGATACTAGACCGCTTTTTTGCCGGTGACCCAAGTAACACGCTCGCTAGCTTGTCCTTGATGCGTCATTTTCAATCATTTTCTGGCGGTTTGATTGATACGGGTGATATTGCCTATTTCGTTTTATTTATCGTGACATTCTTAACCTTAACTGTACGTCGTCTGGATGCTGACCGCTTACGTGGTTAATTAGGCCCCATGCAATATCGGAACATTTGAAATGAAAATCAATCGTAAATTACGCTTTCAGTTATTAGTACAAAATAGCTTCTTTGTTGTGCTGTTTTTAATGATGGTGGTATTGCTGGGCTATCTCGCCAGTCAGTATCGCGTCGCAAAAGATATCACCCAGGCAAACCGCAATATTTTGACGCAAGGCAGTGTGAACGTGCTCAAGCAGATGAAAGAGCCGGTCAATATCACGGTATTTGCAACCAAGGACGATGCTTCCAGCGGCGACAACTTCCGCAAAGGCATGATCGACTTTGTGGCACGCTATCAACGTGAGAAAAAGAATATTAGCCTGACCTTTATCAACCCGTCTGAAGAGCCGAAACTGGCGCAAGATGCCGGCATCAAAAGCGATGGTGAAGTGATTGTAGAGTACCAAAAACGTACTGAGCACATTACACCGCCTATCGCAGAACAAGAGATGACGAATCTGTTAGTAAGATTGTCACGCACCAATCAACAGGCGGTGATGTATCTGGATGGTCATGGTGAGCGCAACCTGTTAGGTATTAAAAACCACGATATCGGCGAGTTCGGCAAACAGTTAGAAGCAAAAGGCTTCAAGTTCGCCAACCCTGATTTAACCATTGCGCAAGCAGTACCAAGCAATGGTGCCATGCTGGTGATTGCTAGTCCACAAGTCGATGTCAGCGACGTTGAAGCTAAAAAAATTAAGGCCTATTTAGAGGGTGGTGGTAATTTACTGTGGTTATTGGATGACGATAATCCACGTGGCCTGAAAGAAGTAGCTGACTATTTAGGTTTGCAAGTGTCACCTGGTATTGCCTTGGATATGGCGTCTGCTCAATACGGTGCTGATGCCCGTGTGTCATTCGCAAGTTTGTACGGTGAGCATCCGATTACGACCAACTTTATGTTGCGTACATTGTTCCCGGAAGCACACCAAGTAACCGCACAAGGTACAGATGAAAACGGTTGGAAAGTCAGCAACCTAGTCGAGGTTGCACCTAATGGCTGGTTAGCCTCCAAGAAGTTAGTGAAAGATGCTAAGCCGGTATTTGATGAAAAAAATGATAAGCGCGGCCCTATCAATATTGGTGTTGCCTTGGAGCGTGTTTACGGTAAAAAAGGCCAACGTGTCGTCGTGATGGGCAATGCTAATTTCTTATCAAATACGTTTATTACCAACGGTGGTAACTTGGATTTAGGCATCAACATCGTTAACTGGCTGGCAGGTGATGACAAGCTCATTACGATTCAGCCAATGCCGCTAAAAGACATCAATGTAAGTATTCCAGATACCAATACAAGTCGTATGCTGGCTTGGACTGTGTTCCATGGCTTCCAATATTTCATTCCTTTAGGCTTCATGATTGCTGGTTTCTATTTCTGGTGGAAACGCAGAAAAGCATAAGCTTGATTAGAGATTTGTATTTAGTGGGTCATTATTAGTTTTTAAGAGAGTCATGCATGAAAAAGCGCTGGTTACTTAATTTGGTGATGCTGTGTGTGGTTGCAGGCCTGGTCGCATTTTTATACTTGCGGCCAAAGCAGGGCGCAGAGCAAGAAGACACCTACGAAATCTCTAACTATAAGTTGGCAGAATTCAATGCCGTCAGCGTAGAGTTTCCTACCAAAGCGGCTGTGACGTTCGAAAAAGTGAATGGATTATGGCGTTTAACAGCACCATACAAGACTCGTGCAGATCAGCCTTCAGTACAAAGAATATTGGCCATTATTGCAGCAAAGACTCAAGAGAAAATCGTGAGTACGGATTTAGAGAAGTTCGGGCTCAATAATCCAGCTATCAAACTGAAACTGTACCGCAATAAAGATAATGTAGAAGAGTTTCTATTCGGTACACATAATCCTGT
>DATHXI010000029.1:0-4889 GCA_035459705.1 Methylotenera sp.
ACGCCAAACGCTTTAGCAATTAACGCAATGATCAACGTAAAAGCCAGAATACTGCCAGGAATAGCAATAATTAATTGCCAAAATGTGGAGCCCTTATACTCATTATCTTTATTGCTCATTACAGTTAATTCCCATAAATATGTTAATAAAAATAATATTATACCCTTACTCAGGCTAAGGTAAAAGAACATGAGACGATACGCTTTGCTATAATGTACGGGTTAATGCGCCCGTAGCTCAGCTGGATAGAGTGTTGGTTTCCGAAGCCAAAGGTCGTGAGTTCGAATCTCGCCGGGCGCGCCAATAAAACGATTCTTTAATTGAACAGTTGGCTGAACAATCGACTGGATTAATTCCTGCCGATAATTCGTAGTGAAGTTCTAAATCATCCAGTAATGATCTACCAGTAAAGCCGCAAACAGTAGCGTCAGATAAATGATTGAATACTTGAAGGTGCGTTTCGCCAAATCATCTGAATACTTTCGGTACAAGCCTATGACGTAAGCCATGAAAATTCCGTTAAGAATAATGGCAGACACAAGGTAGATTAACCCACTCATACCAAGCCCATAAGGCATCAGCGACACTGCGACTAAGATGATGGTGTAGAGCAAAATATGTAACAGCGTGAATGCTTCGCCATGTGTCACAGGCAACATTGGCATACCTACTTTTGCATATTCTTCACGTCTATATAGAGCTAACGCCCAAAAGTGCGGTGGCGTCCATGCGAAGATAATCAAGAACATGATGAGTGACTCTGGCGAAACTGCATTGGTCACGGCCGCCCAACCCAAAATTGGTGGCATAGCGCCTGAAGCCCCACCTATCACGATATTCATTGGTGTAGCAGGCTTCAAGAATACTGTGTAAATCACGGCATAACCGACAAAAGTAGCAAGCGTGAGCCACATAGTCAGCGGGTTTACATAGACATATAGTATGGCCAAGCCAGTACTACCAAGCAAAGTCGCAAATATCGTTGTTTGTGTTGACGACACTTGACCAGTAGGCAATGCACGACCACGCGTACGCGCCATGATTGCATCTATCTTGTGCTCTATCAGGCAATTAAACGCGGCTGCCGCACCAGAAGCAAAGGCAATGCCCACGGTTGTCGCAATCAATAACGGTAACGGCACCATACCTGGCGTAGCGAGAAACATACCAATAATCGCAGTAAATACAATGAGCGCAGTCACTCTTGGCTTACATAGTGAGAAGAAGCTCTTGAAGCTTAAACCTAAGCTTTGCATAGTGGTAGGTACACTGATACTCATTTAATTCTCACGCTCATTTTAATTTGTTCTATATTCAAAAATACTTTAGTTATATAAAGAGTTCGTTCTGACTTTAATCTCAGTCACTTAATATCTACTAAGTCGCTTGTTGTAATTTTAGAGTTTAGCGTGACCAAAATAACAACTAATATTGCCGCCCCGAAATTGTGAGCCACTGCAAGTACTAAAGGCAAATGCAGGATTAAGTTAGCAATACCTATACTTATTTGCGCTAAAAGTGCAGCAACCAATGCAATACCCAGCCACTTTAAAGGTTGATATTTTAATACATTTAAGGCAAGAATCCCCAAATAAATCAAGGTTATCAGCGCACCCACCCTGTGTGTCCATTGTATTGCGGTAATCGAGGCTAAAGTCAAAACACCGCCATCTGCACTTTGGCCTAAATCACGTACCAAATGGAATGCGTCTTTAAAATCCATCTCAGGTATCAGCACACCATGACAGGTAGGGAAATCCGTACAAGCCAGTGCCGCATAATTCGTACTTGTCCAACCGCCTAGGAATATCTGCATAAACAATATCAGTAGCGCAAAACGTATTGCGAGCTTTAAACGATTTGATAATTGAATACTCTCTGAATACTTTCCCCAGTGTCGATGCGCTAACCACGTCAGCACTGCCAAGGTTGTCATGCCACCCAGCAAATGTGAACTGACGATTGCAGGTTTGAGTAACATCGTGACTGTCCACATTCCCAACAGTGCCTGAAATGCTACTAGGATAACTAAAAATGTTGGTACCCAAACTGAGGTGCGTATCTCATACTTTGCACGCCAGCCTAGTACAAAAATCGCCAACACAATCAAACCAAGTGTACCGGCAAGATAGCGATGTGCCATTTCTCGCCAAGCTTTGCCTACCTCGATGGTGCTGTGTGGATAAGCAGTTTGCGCGCTCAAAATGGCGGCTTCACTTTCTGGTACGGTAAGTTCGCCATAGCAGCCAGGCCAATCAGGGCAACCCAAACCCGCATCTGTGAGTCTTACGTACGCGCCCAGCACTACAACACACAAGGCCAGGATTGCGCCTAGTAATACCAGCTTTCGTAACCATTGGTAGTTTCTTGAACTTAAATCCATACTACCCTGCCCATGAGTATCTTAATAGACGGGTAACGTCTTTACGAACGTTTGCGAGTGGCACATTTGCGTTATAACTCATCATCAAATGACCGAGTGGATCAACTAGATACAATCGATTACTCATCGCTGCAGTTTCATTATTAAGCTGAAATTGCTGTGTAAGCTTCGATACGTCTGCTAAAGGTTGATTAATGACAATTAGGTCCGGGTATTTATTTTTAATCTCGGTCACGTCCTGTAAATTCGTGATGAGCACGCGTTGTGTACGCGTGATGTCTTTATATAGTGATACATGCAGCTGGCGCATATCACGCAATTTATCCATGCAGGTTTTCTCGCACTGATCAGCGATATAGACTACGCTCCACTTTTCTTTCCAGAACTCAGGCTTAAGTACTACACCTTCATTATTCTTAAGATCGTTAGAGCTATTTAATAAACGTGGTGGTTTTACTAACTCACCCGAGCTTGCACCATGTGGTTTCCAATTAAATTGGTACATCAATATCACTACAATAATTGGTACCACAAAAAATGTGAGCATCAGCATAAAGACCTTACGGCCTCTGCGTTGCATCTCTAGTTCAGATAATTGTTTGTCGTTTTGCATGTAGAACTCTATTTAATAAAAATGTTGTGGGTCGCTGGAGTTTGTATTCCAAAAGCTGAAAGTTTTTCTATTCCGGTTTAACTCTAGTCACGCTCATATAAAGATAAATAAGCAGTGTTGCTAACGCAAAGCCAAACCACTGATAGGCATAACCAATGTTAGTGGCAATTCTTGTAGCTGGCACCTCCCAGTTCCTTACAAAACCGCCAGCTGTACTTGTTTGATCTAATTTAATCATGAGCGGCGAAACAGAAAATGGTACTTGGCGTTTATATTGCTCCATGTCCATGTTTTGCCAAACCATCTGCCAACTCTGATTATTAAGTTGTGACATTGTTTTATCTTCTAGTGTAAAAATCTTTTTGCTCGGCACCCATACTTGCCCTGTTATTGTCTGTAGTCCTGATGGCGTTTCAAATTTTGGCAAGTCAGTATGAATGTCTTTACCTAGTATCCAGCCACGATTAACCAACACATATTCTGAAGTTTGATCAATCTTCAACGGTGTAATCACGTGATAACCGACTCTGTTTGCCTCTACTTTATTGTCCAGTAAGAGCTGATACTTTGTGTCGTATACACCTGTCACAGTGACTTTTTTATAATTCCAGTCATCAATATTCAAATTCTTTTGATCCAGAATATCCACTGGAAAATCAAGTGCTTGATCAAACTTAGCTTGGTTGTAAGCAGCCTGCACTATTTGCTTCTGCTGTGCTTTATTATATTGCCATAACCCAAAATTAATAAATAAAGGGATGCACACTAAGGTGAGTACAGTACCAATAAAAGACGGCTTAAAAACATAGCGATGGATTCTAAATTGCATTTGTTTCATAGGAGTCTCATAATAACTGTTCAAATTTCAATTGGACAAAGTCATGTTAATAAAAGTCATCATCGTTCTAACCTTAATTGTTATCCTAGGTAGTTTATTCTCCGCATTATTCTTCTTAGCTAAAGATAAAAAAGGAAGTGAAAGAACTGTGAAGGCACTGACTATTCGTATTGGCCTGTCAATCCTGCTATTCATTCTATTAATGATAGGTTATTTCACAGGCATTATCGGCCAACCACATCCATAACATTAGATCTTAAAATCACAATCAAAACGTATTTGTAAAATAAAAAGGGCGATGCTAATGCATCGCCCTTTTTATTGAATTAGCTTACAGCCAATATACGAATATAAATAGACCTAACCAAACCACATCCACAAAGTGCCAGTACCAAGCGACACCTTCAAAACCAAAGTGATGTTCAGGTGTGAAATGGCCCTTCATGCAACGTAATAGAATCACTATCAGCATAATGGTACCCAGTGTTACGTGGAAACCGTGGAAACCAGTCAACATAAAGAAGGTAGCACCGTAAGCACCTGTGCCTAGCGTTAAACCCATTTCAGTATAAGCGTGATGATATTCCAGTGCTTGGCAGATCAAGAAAGCGATACCGAGTGCAACAGTTAGTGCCATACCAATTATCAGCTGCTTACGATTATTGTTGATCAAACCCCAGTGTGCCCAAGTAATCGTTGCGCCTGATGTTAATAATAATGCAGTATTGATTGCTGGCAGACCCCATGCACCCATAGGTGTGAATTTAGGTACCGCATATTCAGTACCCAATACCACGCCGCCAGGCCCTGCTGATGGCCATGTGCCTAAGAAGTCTTTATAAGGCGTAAACAAAGGATCAAAAGCGGCTAAATCTGGTACAGATAAAATCCGCATATAAAACAAAGCACCAAAAAAAGCTGCAAAGAATGCGAGCTCCGAACAGATGAATACAATCATACCGATACGGAAGGATTTATCTTCCCAATGCTTGTATTTGCCAGTGATACTTTCTGTAATCACTGTACCCATCCACTTGAAAACCATGAAACAAATA
>DATHXI010000030.1:0-20106 GCA_035459705.1 Methylotenera sp.
ATTTGATCATAAAGCGGTTTATAGCTTGGTGAATTGTAATGTTTATCCATCATATTCTTAGCCATTTCAGTAAAGTTGCAGTCCGTTTAAATAGAGTTAGTCTTGTTAAGCGTATTTATAGCATGCTAATTTTGAATAGTCTAGTGTTTTATATCTTATATAAGACATAAGATATATGTTGACAGTTTAGAAATGCACTCTATATAATCAAATCTAGGTTATAACAACAAGTTGACTAAAGACGCCTAGAAGTTGTATCCGAATTAGCACCAATGCCATAAGCTAAATAGCGTTACCCAATAGATAAAGGTACTGGAATGAATCAATACTTTCGCCCTCGCCGCTCCATGCTGTACGTGCCGGGATGCAATACCCACTATTTAGAACGTGCGCGCACGCTGCATGCCGACTCTGTCATTCTTGATTTGGGCGACCCAATCCTGATTGAATGCAAAGAAGAATCACGCGACAACGTCGTACGCTATGTAACAGAAGGTGGCTATGGTTCACGTGAAGTGGTTGTTCGCGTCAATGACTTAGACTCAATTTGGGGGCCTGATGATATTAAAGCGGTAGCTAAACTCAAGGTGGATGCCGTGCTTTTCCCTAACATTGAATCGCGTGAACACGTACTGACAGCACTTGCCAGGCTAGATGCCGCTGGCGGCAGCCATCTGCCAATCATGGTGATGATAGAAAGCCCGGTTGCCGTATTGAATGCAAAAGAGATTGCAAGCGCGAGCGATCGTATTGTTTGTATTGTCATGGCAACTTCAGACTTGATTTCACAATTACACGCGAGAGTGACGCACGAGCGCTCAGCCATATTGACCTCGCTCTCACTGGTGGTGCTGGCAGCTCGCGCCTATGGTCGCGCAGTGGTAGATGGCATTACTAGCGACTTCAAAAACATGCATTCTTTTGAATACGCTTGCAGGTTAGGCCGTGACATGGGCTTTGATGGAAAGTCATTAGTACACCCTGCACAACTGCCCTACAGCAATGATGCTTACACGCCAAAATCAGCAGAGGTTGCACATGCGCGAGAAATCATTCAAGCGTTAAAAGAAGCAAATGAAGCTGGTAAAGGCACTGTGGTAGTAAACGATAAATTGGTTGAACATCACCATGTAAAAGCAGCAGAACGCTTACTTAAATTAAACGACATGATTACGACTTTGGAAGAAGGCTATGTCTAAAAAAGCACCAAATGTAGGGTCTAAAATCAGCTCTGGCAATTACTTCGAAGACTTCAGTCTTGGGCAAGTGATTCACCATGCCACGCCACGCACGATAGGTGAAGGCGAAGTTGCGCTTTATATCGCCTTAACCGGAGCGCGCCAGTTATTGCATAGCGCTGACCCGATTGCACAAACATTAGGCTACAAAAGTAGACCGGTAGATGACTTGCTCGCCTTTCATATCGCGTTCGGTAAAACCGTGCCTGATATCTCAGTCAACGCAGTTGCTAATTTGGGCTATGCCGATGTACGTTTTTTACATCCCGTCTATATTGGCGACACCCTGAGAACCAGTTCTACCGTCATTGGCCTTAAACAAAACTCCACCGGAAAATCTGGCGTGGTCTATGTGCGCTCAGTCGCGACTAATCAATTACATCAAAACGTATTGTCATGGGTGCGCTGGGTAATGGTGCATAAAGACAATATCGATGCGCCGGCGCCCGAAACAACCGTACCCGATTTACCCGATTTCGTACCGGTGGAACAATTGATTTTGCCTAACTCCCTCAACGTCAGGAAATTCGACACCACCTTCACCGGTGGCCAATATCTGTGGGATGACTATCAAGTTGGCGAACGTATCAATCACCCTGCTGGCATGACCATCAACGATACCGACCATACGCTTGCGACAAAACTTTATCAGAACAATGCGCGTTTGCACTTCGACGACTTGTTGATGAAAAAAACCGCATTTGGCCGTCGCTTGATGTATGGCGGCCATGTGATTTCAGTATGCCGCGCGCTTTCGTACGATGGGCTGGAAAATGCACTAACGATTGCCGCCATCAACGCAGGTACGCACTGCAATCCGACTTACGGTGATGACACCGTTTACACCTGGACAGAAGTACTCGACAAATGGGTTGTCGCAGGCAGAAACGATATTGCCGCCCTGCGCTTACGCATGGTTGCGGTTAAAAACATGCCTGCGGACGCACTTACAAGCATGCATATTGAAAAAGACGGCAAAAAAGTCTATCACCCTAATGTGGTGCTAGACCTAGATTACACAGTACTTATGCCTAGAAAATTTAACGCTTAAAGCACTCTAAAACTTTAGTGACAAGGACAGCAAAATGGCAGTTCATTCAAACCCAGTTCATCAAAATTTAGTTCATCCATCACAGGCCTTATTCAGTGGCGAGAAAACTTTCCCTGTGATTCCTTCTTGCGAGCACTTTGCCGGCAGTGAAAAATTGATTACCAAAGCGCTCTCACTGCAAGATACTAATAATCCAAACGCGGTCGGCCCAGTGTTTGATATTACCTGCGATTGTGAAGATGGCGCTGCGGCTGGGCAAGAGCGTGAACATGCTGAAATGATTGTTCGTATTTTGAATAGCGAAGCGAACAAATACAAAATGGCCGGTGCGCGCATTCATGACCACACGCACCCTGCTTGGCGACTCGACATTGACATCTTGGTAGCAGGTGCAGGGCAAGTGTTGAGCTACATCACTATCCCGAAATGTACCAATATCAATCAAGCCAGCGAGATGATTTCGTACATCCAAGAAGTTGCAAAAGCCAATAATATTAGCCGTAAGATTCCTGTGCATATTTTGATTGAGACACACGGCGCCTTAAAACAAGTGCATGAGATTGCTGCCTTACCTTGGGTACACGTGCTGGATTTTGGACTGATGGATTTTGTCAGCGCCCATCATGGTGCGATTCCAGCTTCTGCCATGCGTAGTCCAGAGCAATTTGAGCATCGTTTATTGGCACGCGCTAAAACTGAAGTAGTCGCTGCGGCACTTGCGAATGGTGTTGTGCCTGCACACAACGTAACCTTAGATTTAAAAAATACTGAAACCACATACTCTGATGCGCATCGTGCGCGTTATGAATTTGGCTTTTTACGCATGTGGAGTATCTACCCTACACAGATTCAAGCCATCGTCGATGCCATGAAACCGGACTTTGATGAAGTTTCTGACGCGGCAAATATCCTGCTAGCCGCGCAGCAAGCAAACTGGGGGCCGATTCAATACGCTGGCGAATTGCATGATAGAGCGACATATCGCTATTTCTGGGAAATATTGCAAAAAGCCAAATTGACCAATGTTGCGATTCCGGCCGACGCAGCACAAGCATTTTTCAGAGAATAGTTATTTTTGATTACTTAGAGTATTGAATATGAAAACTCCAACTTCTGCTGGCGCAAGATTCCGTCAGGCACTCATCCTCGAAAAACCATTGCAGATCATAGGCGCCATCAATGCCTATCATGCGTTGCTCGCCACACAAACTGGCTACAAAGCCCTGTATCTGTCGGGCGGTGGCGTAGCTGCTGGCTCATTGGGCGTGCCTGACCTAGGCATTTCAACTTTAGAAGATGTGTTGATTGACGTGCGCAGGATTACCGACGTGACTGAAACGCCGCTGTTGGTTGATATCGACACTGGCTTCGGTGGCGCTTTTAACATCGCACGCAGTATCAAAGCCATGATTAAAGCTGGCGCAGCAGCCGTGCATATTGAAGACCAAGTGCAAGCAAAACGCTGCGGTCATCGCCCGAATAAAGCCGTTGTTAGCCAAGCTGAAATGGTAGATCGCATCAAAGCTGCAGTCGACGCAAAAACTGACCCGGACTTTGTCATCATGGCGCGTACCGATGCATTGGCGGTGGAAGGCTTACAGTCCGCCATTGACCGTGCCTGTGCTTGCGTGGAAGCCGGCGCCGATATGATTTTCCCGGAAGCGATGACTGAATTAGGCATGTACAAACAATTTTCCGCAGCGGTAAAAGTACCAGTGCTCGCGAATATTACCGAGTTTGGCAGTACGCCATTATTCACAGTGGATGATTTACGTGAAGCCGATGTCAGTATGGTGTTGTACCCGCTTTCTGCCTTCAGAGCCATGAATCAGGCTGCACTCAAAGTCTATGAAACTGTGCGTAAAGAAGGCACACAGCAAAATGTATTAGGCTTAATGCAAACCCGCGCCGAGCTCTATGAGCATTTAAATTATCACAGTTATGAACAAAAGCTAGATGCCTTGTTTAACCAAAATAAAGCTTAAGGGGAAAAGTAGCGATGAATACAACCACTACTCATCAAGAACCTAAAAAGAAAAAAGGTGTAGCCCTTGCTGGCGTTTCAGCAGGCACTACCGCCATCTGTACCGTAGGCCATGCTGGCAACGATTTACACTATCGTGGTTACGATATTATCGAACTGGCGAAACATGCAACATTTGAAGAAGTCGCTTATTTGTTGATACATGGTGAACTGCCGAACATAGCGCAACTAACCGCTTATCATCAAAAGCTCAAAAAGCTACGCGGCCTGCCTGACGCACTCAAAAAGGTGTTAGAACAGATTCCTGCCAATGCGCACCCAATGGATGTGATGCGCACTGGCTGCTCGATGCTCGGTACACTAGAGCCAGAAGCGGCTGACCGCAATATAGAAGCTGCGCAGTCATTAGGCGACCGACTCATTGCCTGCTTTGGGTCTATTCTCGTGTACTGGTATCACTTTAGTCACAACAATAAACGTATAGAAGTTGAGACTGACGACGACTCAATTGCCGCACATTTCCTGCATATCCTACACGGCAAAGCGCCGTCGGATTTACACATTCGCGCAATGAACACTTCATTAGTGCTTTATGCTGAGCATGAATTCAACGCTTCAACATTCACTGGGCGTGTGATTGCTGGCACCTTATCTGATATGTACAGCTGCATCACCGGTGCGATTGGTGCATTACGCGGCCCGAAACACGGCGGTGCAAACGAAGCAGCGATGGAAATCATCGAGCGCTATAAAAATGCCGACGAAGCTGAAGCTGACATCATGGCGCGTATGGCACGCAAAGAAATCATCATCGGTTTTGGTCACCCGGTTTACACAATTGCCGACCCGCGCAATGAGTCAATCAAAGAAGTTAGCCGAAGCCTATGTATGGCTAACGGCAATATGACGTTATTTGATGTTTCAGCACGCATAGAAGAAACCATGTGGCGCGAAAAGAAAATGTTCCCTAACCTGGATTGGTACAGCGCCTCTAGCTACCATATGATGGGCATCCCCACGGGCATGTTCACACCGATATTTGTGATATCCCGCACTACTGGCTGGGTGGCGCATGTGATCGAACAACGCATCGATAACAAGATTATTCGCCCAAATGCGGAATATACCGGGCCAGAAGATAGACCCTTCGTACCATTAGATAAACGCTAACTACAACTCCACGTCATTCCCGCGAAGGCGGGAATGACGAATAAAGAAAATTTTGCATCAAATATACAAATTATAGGAATCTTTAAATGTCTGCTCATATTTCTAACGTAAGACCAAAGCCCGACCAAGTGATCGTAGATATTGCCAATTATGTGGCTGATTACGAAATCGAAAGCGATGAAGCTTTTGATACTGCCCGGAACTGCTTGATGGATACGCTTGGCTGCGGTTTTGAAGCATTAGACTACCCAGCATGTACAAAATTGCTTGGCCCAGTCATTGCTGGCACCGTAGTACCGAATGGTGCAAAGGTACCGGGTACAAATTACCAATTAGACCCTATCCTTGCAGCATTCAATATCGGCGCCATGATCCGCTGGTTAGACTTTAACGATACCTGGCTAGCCGCAGAATGGGGTCACCCTTCCGATAACTTGGGCGGGATCTTGGCGGTTGCGGATTACATCTCACGCAAAAACATCAACGAAGGCAAAGCACCATTAACCGTTAAAGACGTACTCACGGCAATGATTAAAGCGCATGAGATCCAAGGGGTGTTGGCTTTGGAAAACAGCTTTAACCGCGTTGGTTTAGATCACGTTATCTTGGTAAAAATCGCTTCAACAGCTGTAGTGACAAAATTACTGGGCGGCAATAAAGAAGACATTATCAACGCCGTTTCTAACGCGTTTGTGGATGGTCAAAGCCTGCGTACATACCGTCACTCGCCAAATACTGGCTCTCGTAAATCATGGGCGGCTGGCGATGCTACTTCACGCGCTGTGCGTTTGGCTTGGATGACGATGCAAGGCGAGATGGGCTACCCATCTGCATTGACTGCTAAAACCTGGGGCTTCTATGACGTGTTATTTAAAGGCAATGCCTTTAAATTCCAACGTGACTACGGCTCATATGTAATGGAACAAGTGCTATTCAAAATCTCATTCCCAGCAGAGTTCCATGCACAAACTGCCGTGGAATGCGCATTCCAATTGAATGCGCAAGTAGGCAATGAACTACAAACATTAGAACAAATAGCAGAAGTCGATAAAATTGTCATCACGACACATGAGTCAGCAATTCGCATCATCGACAAAACTGGCCCACTAGATAACCCGGCTGACCGTGATCATTGTATTCAATACATGGCTGCAGTAGGTTTGCTCAAAGGTAGTTTAACTGCAAAAGATTACGAAGATGAAGCCGCAGCAGACCCACGTATCGACGCGATTCGTGCCAAGATGACTTGTGTAGAAAAAGCTGAGTACACGGCTGATTACCACAATCCTGAGAAGCGCTCGATTGCCAATGCGATTCAAGTGTTCTTCAAAGATGGCACTAAATCAGACAACATTGCGGTGGAATACCCAATCGGTCATCGCCGCCGCCGTGGTGAAGGCATCCCTGAATTGGTGAAAAAATTCCAAATCAATCTAGCTCGCCGTTTCGATGCGAAGAAACAGGCAGACATTCTCGCGCTATGCTTAAATCAAGCGGAGCTAGAAAACACGCCAGTGAATCAGTTTGTTGACATGCTAGTGGTATAAAACCTCAAATGGATTAAGCGGCATAAAAAGCGTAAAATAGCGTTTTTTTAAATCGTTACTGAGCTTTTATGTCGCTTACCACCCTCAATGCACTGTCTCCACTTGATGGTCGCTACCAATCAAAACTCAACGCTCTACGCCCTTACTTTAGTGAATACGCACTCATCAAGCATCGTGCTTGGGTAGAGATAGAGTGGCTAAAAGCACTTGCTGCAGAACCTGCACTTAAAGAAATCGCTGCATTTAGTGCAGACACCATCAAAGAACTAGATAGTGCAATTGCGCATTTTAGCGAGGCAGATGCGACGCAAGTGAAAGCAATTGAAGCGCGTACCAATCATGATGTAAAAGCGCTGGAGTATTGGTTAAAAGAGAAGTTTGACGGCAATCCTGAAATCAAAAAGGCCAGTGAGTTCATTCACTTCGCCTGCACTTCTGAGGACATCAACAACCTATCACATGGCTTGATGCTAAAAAGCGCACGTGACACAGTGATGTTGCCATTTCTGGCAAAACTGGTTTCTCGCCTGACTGAGTTGTCACACCAGTTAGCTGACCAGCCTATGCTATCACGCACACACGGCCAAACAGCTTCACCTACTACGATGGGTAAAGAGCTAGCCAACGTAGTGTATCGCTTACAGCGCCAACAAAAGCAACTTCAGGCCAACGAAATACTAGGGAAAATTAACGGCGCGGTAGGTAATTTCAATGCGCATCTTTCTGCTTATCCAACTTTCGATTGGGAAAGTTTTGCTAAGAAATTCGTTGAGTCTTTAGGCTTGGTTTACAACCCTATGACCATCCAAATCGAACCGCATGACTATATGGCGGAACTTTATGACTGCTTAAGCCGCATCAATACTATCTTGATTGATTTAAACCGCGACATTTGGGGTTATATCTCCGTTGGTTACTTCAAGCAAAAAGTAAAAGCGGGCGAAATCGGTTCTTCTACCATGCCGCACAAAGTCAACCCAATTGATTTTGAAAACTCAGAAGGTAATTTGGGTTTGGCAAATGCAGTATTACGCCACATGGCAGAAAAGCTACCTATCTCTCGCTGGCAGCGCGACCTTACCGATTCAACCGTATTACGCAATATGGGCGTAGCGTTTGGCTACACATTATTAGGCTACGATTCATGTTTACGTGGCCTGGATAAATTGGAAGTTAACCCGGAAAAATTGGCTGAAGATTTGGACAATAGTTGGGAAGTGTTAGCCGAGCCGATTCAAACTGTAATGCGCCGTTACGGCATTGAAAATCCGTATGAGCAACTTAAAGAGCTCACTCGCGGCAAAGGCGGCATCAATAAATCGTCACTGCATACATTCATCAGTGGCTTAGCGATTCCAAGTGAAGCTAAACAATTGCTGCTTGAAATGACGCCTGCCAGCTATATTGGTAAAGCGACAGAGCTCACTAAGCGCATATAAAATGGCTATCAACACTGAAAGCAACGCCTCTCTTGCAGTACTCATTGATGCTGACAATGCTCAAGCTTCAATCATAGAAGGATTGCTTTCTGAAGTTGCGAAATTTGGCGTCGCAAGCGTGAAAAGAATCTATGGCGACTGGACGACACCTAACTTAGGTCAATGGAAAACAGTACTTCTGGAGCATTCCATTCAACCCATCCAGCAGTTTCGCTACACCACTGGTAAAAATGCGACTGACAGCGCGATGATTATTGACGCGATGGATTTACTCTACACCGGTAATTTCGATGGTTTCTGCATCGTTTCAAGTGATAGCGACTTCACTCGATTAGCCTCTCGCATCCGTGAATCTGGTAAGCGTGTATACGGATTTGGTGAGAAAAAGACGCCACAACCATTTGTGGCAGCCTGCGACCGCTTTATCTATACAGAAATATTCTCGCTTAAAACAGATACCCACGCAGAATCTCTGAAAGTATCGCCTACCAAATTAATACAAGATACAAAGCTTATCAACCTGCTCAAATCAGCAATAGAAGCAGCCTCGAATGATGATGGCTGGGCTCACCTGGGTGGGGTTGGGAGCAACATCATCAAAATTGCGCCTGACTTTGATCCTCGAAACTATGGTTACTCAAAGTTAGGTGACTTAGCGATTGCCACTGGTTTGTTTGACGTTGAGAAACATCAAACGCATTTATTACTCAGAATCAAACAAAAAAAATGAGCGAAATCTTAGTCCTCTATTACTCTCAAGGCGGTGCTGTGCGCGAAATGGCGCAGTTGATTGCTCGCGGGATTGAGAGTGTAAAAGGTGCTAAAGCGCGCATCCGCACCGTACCTAAGGTTTCAGCAAATTGTGAAGCGACAGAATCAGATATTCCATCTAGTGGCGACCCTTATGCAGAACTTAAAGACCTAGAAGAGTGCATAGGTGTAGCATTGGGCAGCCCTACCCGCTTTGGCAATATGGCTGCGCCACTTAAGTATTTCTTAGACGGCACAGCGGGCTTATGGTTAAAAGGCACGCTCATAGGCAAACCTGCAGCCGTGTTTACCAGCACAGGCTCCATGCACGGCGGCAATGAAACGACTTTACTCACCATGATGTTGCCGCTTATGCACCACGGCATGTTGATGGTGGGCCTGCCTTACTCAGAACCCGAGCTCTCAAACACACAATCCGGTGGTACGCCCTATGGTGCAAGCCATATTGGTGGCACCGCTGACGACAAACCGATTACCGCAGATGAACGTAAATTATGTTTAGCGTTAGGTAAACGCTTGGCACAAACTGCTTTAAAGCTCGCCAGTTAGGACATTCATGCGCTTGATTCAAACGCTGCGATTAGGTGCAATCTCAAGCCTGATATCACTCATCTTACTTTGCTTGGCGTGGGAAACTGTATTAGCTCCTCTCAAACCTGGAGGCTCCATGCTGATGCTAAAAGCAGTGCCGCTTTTAGTCCCACTATTCGGTATCTTGCGTGGCAAGCGGTATACCTATCAATGGGCGAGTATGTTTATTTTGTTGTATTTTACAGAGGGTGTAGTGCGCGCATGGTCTGATGTTGGCACTTCTGCACAACTCGCTGGCGTCGAAATTGTGCTGTCTTTAGTGTTTTTTATATGCTCTATCTTCTATGCACAGCAAACGCGCACCAATAAACAACTAAAATAGATTCAAGTTTAAGTTTTTACCCAAGTATTTATTCAGGTCACGTACGAAACACTCAGTCTTCTACTATAATTTATAGCATGAAAATCTTAATCTCTAACGATGACGGCTATTTTGCTCCTGGTCTCAATATACTCGCAGAACATCTCGCTAAAATAGCAGACATTACTGTCGTTGCTCCTGAAAGAAATAGAAGCGGTGCCAGCAACTCACTCACACTAGATCGTCCTTTAAGCGTGCGTAAAGCGAGTAATGGATTTTTTTACGTCAACGGCACCCCTACAGATTGCGTACACATCGCGCTTACAGGGCTAATGGATAGCATGCCAGACATGGTGATTTCGGGCATTAATGATGGCGCCAACATGGGTGATGACACAATCTACTCTGGCACCGTAGCCGCAGCGATGGAAGGTTATCTACTAGATATTCCATCCATTGCGATTTCAATGTCGCAGCATAATTGTACTCATTTTGAAACTGCAGCCAGAGTTGCGGTTGAGTTGGTGCAACATCACCAAAAAACCGGATTCAAATCTCCAACCTTACTCAATGTGAATGTCCCAGATATTCCTTATGACGAACTTAAAGGTCGTGTGATAACCCGTCTAGGCAAGCGCCACAAGGCAGAGCCTGTCGTCCAGCTCAAGACACCTCGCAATGAAACTGTATATTGGGTCGGTGCAGCTGGTCAGCCGAATGATGGCGGCATTGGTACTGACTTTTATGCCGTAGCGAACAAACAAGTTTCCATCTCGCCAATTCAGGTAGATTTGACCAAACACTCACAACTTACCGAAATCAAAGACTGGCTGGGCATTTAAATTGGCTATCGGAAAATCATCTACGCAAGCAGGGATAGGCATGACATCGCTCCGCACACGCGAGCGTATGTTGGTACGTATGCGTGAGCAAGGCATCAAGGATGAAGTAGTGCTCTCGGCGATAGGCAGTGTGCCACGTCATATTTTTGTAGATGAGGCGCTTTCGATTCGCGCTTATGAAGATGTGTCGCTGCCGATTGGCTTTGGCCAGACCATCTCTCAACCTTACATTGTGGCGCGCATGACGGAAACACTACGCAATGGCAAGCCGCTCAACAAAGTACTCGAAATCGGCACTGGTTGTGGCTACCAAACAGCAATCCTCTCTAAACTGGCAAAAGAAGTTTATTCAGTCGAACGCATCCGCCCGCTGGTCATGAAAGCGCGCGGACACCTACGCGAACTCAAATGCGTGAACGTTAAACTTGATCATGCTGATGGCAACATGGGCTTGCCACAGCTAGCGCCATTCGATGGCATTATGGTTACCGCTGCCGCTAGCCATATTCCACAAGACTTACTAGATCAACTCGCAGTTGGCGGGCGTTTAGTGATTCCAGTGGGTACCGATGAACAGACGTTGTATCTAGTTGAACGAACTTCCAAGTTTGATTACCGCCACACTAAACTGGAAGCAGTAAAATTCGTACCTTTATTAGGCGGCACTACATAACCATGCGGATCACTTATTACTTAGCCATTTCATGGCTAATGTTGAGCTTTGTAGCCTGTAGTAGCAACCCACCTGCACCTGTCATCGACCGTCTGCCTGCAAATAAATCTAGTACAACCAACAAATCAGGTAAATCCACCGCGACCAGACCAGTTTACAAGGCAGGTGATTGGCGGCCTGATACTTATATCGTTAAAAAGGGTGATACGCTTTTTAGTATCGGACTTGAACATGGTTATGACTACAAAGAGATTGCAGAAGCGAACGGCATTGCCGCCCCTTACACTATCAAAGTAGGTCAATCGCTTAAATTTAGCACCCTGAAAGATAAACCCGTAACAGCAGACAACCAGCCCGTGACTAGTACAGTCAATAGTGACGGTGTTGTCATTACCCCTATCAACGCTGAGGCAAATGTAAGTGGTGCCTCTGCTACAAGTACCACCCCAACTGTTGTAGCAATTAACGAACCCAAGGCAATCAGTGAGCCCTATAGTGAAGAAGCGCTAAAAAGACCACTGCCAACAACTAAAGCTACAGTTAATCCAGCAACCGCCAAACCTGTTACCTCAACAACAGCTGTGGCGGCCAAGCCTACTACCGATAAATCAACGACTGAAATAATGCCAGATAACAAGACGGCCGAAACAAAGTCGGTCGAATCAAAATCTGATAGCGGTTCACCTGAAGATATCGATTGGGCATGGCCGACCAAAGGTAAAGTGATTGCTAATTTTAATGAGGCCAGCAACAAGGGCATCGATATCGCTGGCAGCACCGGGCAAGCCATCAATGCCGCGGCGGCCGGCAAGGTCATCTATAGCGGTTCAGATTTGCGTGGCTATGGAAAACTAGTGATTGTGAAGCACAACAAAACCTACCTATCTGTTTATGCACACAACAGTTTGATTCTAGTCAAAGAAGGCCAGCAAGTAAGTCGCGGCCAAAAGATCGCCGAAATGGGTAACACAGACAGTAATGCAGTAAAGTTACACTTTGAAATTCGTCGCCAAGGTAAATCAGTAGATCCCGATAAGTATTTAGCTGCAAACTAGTTGTTCAGGCAATCAATAGAAAAGGAATAGGTATGGCTAATCAAGATCCTAATAAATACGCAAAAAACAAAGATATCAAACCTGAAAGCCCACTCAGCAATATGGCTGCTATCGGTAAGATGGGCTTAATGATTGCAGGCATCATCGGCATTGCGCTTGAGTTTTTTAAAGAAGATGGTGTGTTAAAAACCATTTTGGCCAAACTTTTCCAGTCAACCACCACCATGTTGTTTATACCGGTGATTATTTTTGTACTTTGGCTGCTTAACCGCTGGATGAGTTCGTCCAAAAAAGGTGAAACGAATAAAAGCGGCGACCTACCTATGTATGCAATGATGGCGGTTGGCGCTTATTACTTGTTCAGACTTATCACTACCGGTTCTATGTAAACCTATAGGTTTGACCCAATAAAAAAAGCGGCTTTAAGCCGCTTTTTTATTTTACTAATACAATCCAAACTACTAATTAGCTTTTTTAGCTTCTTGTTTGTAGTACTCACGCACTTGAGTCATATCAAACTCACGTGCCCATTTGATGATTTCATCAAATGCCGGTGCGCCGATTTCACCCACTTGCGCATGGATACCAGCCTGCTCACGAATCACTAAAATACCCGGGATCTGGTTCACTTCAAAATACTCACTGATTTCAGGATCAGTTTCAGTATTCACTGTACCAAATACGATATCAGGATTCTTTGCAGCAGCAGCTTCAAAAGTTGGTGTAAAAGCCACACAAGGATCACACCAAGGCGCCCAGAAATCCACAATCACGAAATCATTTTTTTCAATAGTTTCTTTGAAGTTCGCTTTATTAAGTGCAACAACTGCCATAACTACATCCTAATTTAATAATTGACGTTTAATTAACTTGCGAGAGTTTATCAGAGGTGGAACTTTAAGTTAAGAAGTTAAGTTAAATTCGGCGTACGATAAACGCTAAACTATTGGTTTTCCCCAACTATTCGCAAAAAATAATTCATTAAGAGGGCGACGTTTACGCGGTGCAGTTTCACGCGTCAGCACTTCACCTTCCAAACTTGCGATATCGGCCGGATAACCGATAGCCATCATCGCCATTGGGATATATTGCTCTGGAATCGCACACGTTTCACGCGCTTTATCTGCATCAAAACCACCCATCTGATGCGCCATCAAACCCATGCTACTGGCTTGCAGACACATGTTCTCAGCCGCTGCGCCAGAGTCATACTGCGCCCAGCGGTTAGGCTTTTGATTGTGATTGAACAATGTGTCAGCACAGACCACTAACAATACCGACGCGTCCTTTACCCAAGTCTGGTTGCCCGGTACCAGGCAATCAAAACCTTGCTGCCAAGCCTGCGCATCAGTATTTTTATCCCACACGACGAAACGCCAAGGCTGGTCACCAAAACATGAAGGTGCCCAGCGCGCGGCCTCAAGCAAGGCAATAAGCTGCTCACGACTCACAGGCTTACTAGCATCATAAGCACGTCCGCTCCAACGGTTAGCGAGTGTTTCATCAATTGGCACTTGAGTGACTGCGGGGTTATGCATCTTAAATCCTTATAGTTTTAGTGTGATAAAAATGGGTAGTCAATATAACCTTTTTCTGCGCCCCCATAAAACGAATTTGCATCCGCTTCATTCAGAGGTGCGTCTTTTTTATAACGCTCAACTAAATCCGGATTTGCAAGAAACGGCACACCATAAGCAATCACGTCGGCATGGCCACTGGCAATTGCAGCATTGCCGCGTGCCTTGTCGTATGCCAGATTCGCCATGTATGGACCATTGAAGTGTTTGCGTAGTGCTACAAAGTCAAATGAATCTGATTCACCGCCGCCATGAATACCACCTTCTACTGCGTGCAGATAAGCAAGGTTGAATTGACCAAGTTTCTCTGCAACATAATTGAATAAGGCTTGCGGATTGCTATCTTGCATATCATTAAACGGATTCACTGGCGAAATACGCACACCCACTTTGTCGGCACCCGCTGTATCCACCACAGCCTTGGTCACTTCCAGCAGCAAGTGCGCACGATTCTCGATACTGCCACCATAATTGTCAGTGCGCTTATTGGTGCCATCACGCAAGAACTGGTCTAGCAGATAACCATTAGCTGCGTGAATCTCTACGCCGTCAAAACCAGCCTCTAGTGAACACTTTGTAGCGTGCACAAAGTCTGCCACGATACCTGGCAACTCACTGGCATCCAATGCCCGCGGCTCGACATATTCAACCAAGCCTTGATAGGTGAAAGCCTGTCCCGCTGGCTTGATAGCAGACGGCGCAACCGGTAATGCGCCGTTCGGTAGCAACGTTGGATGTGAAATGCGACCCACGTGCCATAACTGCAACACTATCTTGCCACCTTTAGCATGCACGGCATCGGTAATTTGCTTCCAACCAGCCACTTGTGCATCGGTGTAAATGCCTGGCAGCGCCGGATAGCCATGCGCCATGTCTGAGATTGGGGTCGCCTCGGTGACGATTAACCCAGCAGAAGCACGCTGCTCATAATATGTCACGTTGAGAGATTGTGGTACACCGCTCTCACCCGCTCTGTTTCTAGTAAGTGGCGCCATTACCATACGATTATTAAGGCTGATAGAACCTAGTTTTGTTGGGCTAAATAAATCCAATGCCATGTATTGCTCCATGAATATTTAAAAAAATACGAGGTGAGTGATTGCCAGATAGGGCGATGGTTAAGTGACTGGGCTACTTTTTAATGACTGTCTCGGCAGGCAGTTTCACCCCTTCGATTAGCAGCGTAATCTCAATGTCATCACCGACCGGTGCATTTGGTTTAAGCGGCCAGGTGAAGCCAAAATCACTGGCTTTTAGTGAGGTATGTGCTTCTATGCCTGTACGGTAGCCACCCCAAGGGTCTGTACCAAAACCTAATACTTTGAATGGGAAAGTCATTTGTTTAGCAACACCGTGCATGGTGAAGGTACCGGTAATCACACCTTCCGTATTATTTTTCGCTTCAATTTTGCTGCTAACAAAAGTCATCTCACTAAATTTAGCGACATCCAGATACTCTTCTTTTTTAATGTGCTCATCACGTTTGGCATGGCTACTATTCACGCTTAGCAGATTAATCTTTGCCTCTACCGACGAGTTCGCCAGATTATTACGATCAATTAAAATCTTACCTTTAATATCCGTAAAAGTACCTGATGTTTTAGACGCCACATGACGAATGCTCCAGTTAGCAAAACTATGGTTATTATCAATACGATAGGCCTCTTGGTCAGCTAGCGTCAGGCTTGATGCCGTCATTAAAGCCAGTGCCAGCATGCTATTTTTAAATTGGATTAGTTTCATTTTTAGTTCCTTTGTTATCCACGTAATCGTTTTGCTACGGTAGCCACGCGCTCACCTAAATATTCGGCGGTGAGCAAGTCACTATTAATCGGTGCAACATCTGCGCCTTGGTCACTATTAGCTTGTGCCATTGCACCCAAGAAGCTACCCAACCTATTCAGGTCATTCACTGAGCCTGTACTGCTATTGTTACCCGGCATCAGATCCTGCCCAACCCAAATCATGCCGTGTTGTGCTGCGAATACCGCAAGCTGAATCAGCGTGCTGAGCTTATCTCCACTTTGACTGGCTGAAGTGGTGAAACCAGCTGCCACCTTATCTTTCCAGTCACGTGTATACCAAACTTTCGAGCTGGCATCCATAAACGCCTTGAACTGCCCAGACGCGCTGCCCATATAAGTTGGGCTACCAAAAATAATGGCATCTACATCTGCTAAAAGTTCCCACTTTTGCGCTTCTTCAGAGGTCAGCAGCGTGACTACCGCACCTTCTACTTTTTGCGCACCACGAGCTACTGCCTGGGCTTGTGCGCCTGTGTGCCCATAACCACTGTGATAAACCACCGCTACTTTTGTCATGCTATTGCCCCTAATATTCAATAAAATTTAAAACTAATCATTCGTGTAAAGCTTGGATGAAGGTAAGTCAAACAATACTATTTCAGCATCAGTTTGTGCCACTATCTCGACTTTGTCAGCAGCATCAATCGCCACCGCATCACCCGTCGCAAGTGGATTACCATTGAATGTGATATTGCCTCTCGCAATTTGGAAATACAAGCTGCGGCCCACACGAGGCACATAATCCAGCTGTTGCCCTGCATCCAGTATTGTGGCGAACAAATCCACGTCCTGATGAATCAGCAATGAGCCTTCTCTTGCATCACGTGAAGCAATCAAACGCCATTGATTGGTTTTACTTGCCGCATCGAAATGTTTCTCCTCATAACCCGGTGTAATACCGTTCGTTTCCGGTAGCAACCAAATCTGTAACAAGTGTGCTGATTCGCTATTTGAAGCATTAAATTCACTATGTCTGACGCCTGTGCCTGCGGTCATACGCTGCACGTCGCCGGCACGAATCACGGAACCGTTACCCATGCTGTCTTTATGCTGTATTGCCCCGCCAAGCATGTAAGTGACGATTTCCATATCGCGGTGCGAGTGCATGCCAAAGCCTTGCCCTCCCGCAACGATATCTTCGTTAATCACACGCAACACAGAGAAGCCCATGTGCGCTGGATCATAGTAATCAGCAAACGAAAATGAGTGGTAGCTATCAAGCCAGCCATGATTGGCGTGGCCCCTATCTGCTGATTTTCTAAGTTGAATCGTACCATTCATGACATTTCCTTTCTGTTTATTCAATAAAGTTGAATTAGGTTAGTATTCGACAGTTGGATGTTATGCCTATTTATCCTATACTAATAGCAAATAATTTTGCACCGCTTATTCAAATATTTTGATGTAGTATTTGGACGTTTACTATGAGCATAAAACTTTCTCTGGAAGCCCTTGAAGTCATTGATGCCATTGCTCGCAAGGGTAGCTTTGCTGCGGCAGCTGAGTCGCTCTATAAAGTACCCTCAGCACTCACTTACACGGTGCGTAAACTTGAGGAAGACTTAGGCGTCAGCCTATTCAACCGTAGCGGTCACCGAGCTACTTTAACCGAAGCAGGCGTAGAGCTTTTGAACGAAGGCCGCAACCTGCTGAATGCCGCCAGCGAACTTGAATCGCGCGTTAAACGCGTCGCCAGTGGTATTGAAACCGACCTGACAATTGCGGTATCCGACCTGATTAACATTACCGGCATCTACCCCGTTTTGGATAAATTCTACGCACAAAAGTTTGGCACCCGCATCAAGTTACTGCGCGAAGTCTACGGTGGCAGTTGGGATGCCCTCATCAGTGGTCGAGCTGATATCTCCTTAGGCGCTCCAGGTGATGCCCCACCGGGCGGCGGCTATAGCACCAAAGCTATCGGCACTTTAGAGTTCCAGTATGCAGTTGCGCCACATCACCCGCTTGCCAAACTACCTGAGCCCTTGCAAAACCTGGACATCATGCGGTATCGTGCGGTGTCTGCCGCCGATAGCTCGCGCAATCTACCACCAAGGACTTCAGGTATTTTATCTGGCCAAGATGTACTCACAGTGCCGGATATGCAAGCCAAGCTGGACGCGCAGATTGCAGGGTTAGGCGTAGGTTATCTACCTAGAAAACTGGCAGAAAAATATATGGCCCGCGGCGAACTCGTTATTAAAACCGTCGCTGAGCCCAAACCTTTAGCCACAGGGTTTTTAGCGTGGCGCAGTAAAGGCGGCAAGGCGCAGCAATGGCTATTAAAAGAATTACAGCAACTCTCATTGGACGAGTTGCTGTTGTAAACATCGCTTTATAAGAATATACATTTGGATAGATAAGGGATTTCAATGACACAAGATCAATTACCAGAAGAGTTCGCACCACTGAATAGAATCGCCGTCAAAGCCATGCTATGGCTGAACGGTATCGCCCACATCGTGATTGGGTTGGCCTTAGCCACGTCGGTCATCATGTTCACCTACTTATTCTTTAAAGATGTACAACAAGCAGCTTACGCGCACAACCTGGTGCATGGCTTTTTACACGCATTAGGCACACTGATGTTGCTGTGGTCTATCTCTGCGCTCATCTCTGCAGAAATTCGTTATTTGAACGGTAGTAAACTTTTAGTTGAAACCTTCGTCGAAGTGGTGCTGGTTCTATTTCTACGCAAACTCATCGTGATGCCGGTGCAAGATGCCTCACCTACTGTGGAAGAAATTAGCATGTGGGTTGGTGGTGCCTTCGTACTTGGCCTTATCTACATCATGATCCGTTGGGGACAAAAACAGCCGGAATAGCAGTATTCCAAATTAGGTCGAGTACTAACATCACAATAAAACAGCACGTCAGCTAAAAAGAAAATCCACATGCACAATACAACCAATGCCATCATCGCAAAAGCGAGTGAGGTAATCTTAGGTAAAGAACAGCAAATCAAGCTTGCACTCGCCTGCATATTGGCGCGTGGACATTTATTGATAGAAGACCTGCCAGGCATGGGCAAAACCACCCTTGCCCACACACTGGCACAAGTGCTCGGCTTACAATTCCAACGTGTGCAATTTACCAGCGACCTGTTACCTGCGGACGTCTTAGGGGTATCGGTTTACGACAGAAATGCGGCAGCTTTCAAGTTTCATCCGGGCCCTGTGTTTACCAACGTGCTTCTGGCAGATGAAATAAACCGTGCGACACCTAAGACCCAAAGCGCATTGCTAGAGGTGATGGAAGAAGCACAAGTCACTATTGACGCAGTAACGCATCATTTACCGCAGCCTTTCTTTGTGATTGCTACGCAAAACCCTAGCTCACAGATTGGTACGTTTGCCTTGCCAGAATCGCAGCTTGATCGCTTCTTGATGCGCATTACTTTAGATTATCCTGATGCAGCTTCTGAGCGTCGACTGCTACAAAGCAACGGGGGTCGGGATCAACTGGCGCATATGGCGGCTGTAATTGATAGCAGCCAGCTGCAGACACTGCAAACTGAATGCCAAAGTGTATATGTATCAGATGCTTTGCTTGATTATTTGCAGGCGATTCTCAAGCATTCACGGCAATCGACTCAATTCAATACCGGGCTATCGCCACGTGCTGGTTTGAGCTTAAAACAATGTGCGCAGGCTTGGGCGATGATTGCAGGACGCGACCATGTGATTCCAGAAGACATTCAGGCAATACTGCCAAGTGTCGTGAGTCATCGCCTGGTAAGTAATAGCAGTATGGATAATCACGCAGATATCATCGCCAGTCTGTTAAAAGCGGTCGCGATTCCTTAGCACTGATATTTGTATAGCGCACCGCTACGCTCATGGCAAAAGCCTTTAAATTACCTGACAATTTCAAACTGGCAGAACCGAAAACTTGGTTCCGTGTCGCCAAGCCCACAGGTGCAGCTACGCAATTAAGCCGCCGTCACATCTACATACTACCTACCCGTTTTGGCTGGCTTTATGCCATGTTGTTAATAGCATTACTCACAGGCTCTATCAATTACTCACTGAGCTTAGGGTTCGCTATGACCTTCTTGCTCGC
>DATHXI010000031.1:0-4724 GCA_035459705.1 Methylotenera sp.
CTACTATCAGATAGCAAAATACGCGTTTTTTCTTGCCAAATTTTATCCAATAATGCTTGTTTTGCAATCAAGCGGCCAGGGCCGGTAATCGTCCATGGGCCGATTTCTTCTTGTGTGCTCATGAGTGTTTGCTGTGCACCGAGAAGAAAGCCAACTCTTGCACCCGCCAAACCAAAAAACTTACCAAGTGAGCGCAGTACAAATAAGCCATCTAAATGTGCATGTTGGGCAATACTGCACTCAGGCGTTACGTCTACGAACGCTTCATCAACAATCAGCCAGCCACCACGTTCCGATAATTGCGCATGCCAACGGAGTAATTCTATTTTTGAGAATTGCGTTGCAGTCGGGTTGTTGGGGTTGCAAAGTAAAATAACATCGGCATTTTTAATGATGATTTCATCGGGGTAAGTATCAAATTTAATGACATCATGCCCATGACGCTGCCAAGCATGGGCGTGTTCTTGATACATCAAATGCGGCATGGCTACTTTTGATAATGTTCTCAATTGTGGCAAAATTTTTAAAGCTGCTTGCGATCCCGCCGTAGGTAATGCAAATTGGCAACCATAATAAGCGCATGCCGCCTCAATTAATCCATCATTGTCTATTGGCAGTTTTTGCCAACTAGAAATTGGGATTTCACTTATTGGATAGCTATTCGGATTGATGCCAGTGGATAAATCCAGCCAATGCTCCAGTGGGATGCCATATTGTTTAGCCGCCGCCGCTAAGTTGCCACCATGTTCAAGCAAGATAAATACTCGTAATGATTGCAAATATGCCTAGCCAGAGATATACGCCATGCCTCACCAATTTGAGTGCACGCTCAATATCATACACAACGGGCGTTGCGCCAGCGCCTAATACTGGTCGATCATGCCATTCATCAAAGTAACGTGCTGCACCGCCCAGCTTCACATTTAGCGCACCAGCACCAGCTGACATCACAGGTCCTGCATTTGGGCTATCCCAAGTAGGTGCTTGAGTTTTCCAGCAGCTTAGCGCTAGTTTTGTATTGCCAAGTATTGCATACGTTAGCGCAGTAAGGCGCGCTGGAATGTAATCTAAAACATCATCTAATCTTGCGGCCGCCCAGCCAAAATAAAAAAAGCGGGGAGTTTTATAGCCCCACATAGCATCCATCGTGTTCGCTAGTCTAAACAGTAACGCACCTGTGCCACCTGCAATAAAAAACCAAAAAAGCGCACCAAATACGCCATCGTTACCATTCTCTAAAACTGACTCTACCGTGGCTGGGATAGGTTCTATTGCGGCTGAATCGCGGCTCACCATATAAGAAGCTGCCGTTTTGGCTAAGGTTTCATCATTATCGTTAAGTGCATGTGTGACAGCTCGTGCATGCTCGTGCAAGCTTTTGTGACCAATGGCAAAGTAAAGCAGCAATGTATTTGCAATAATGCTAGTGAGCGTTATATGGCATAGCAAATACGCCACAATAATGAAAGGAGTAAGCAGTAAAACTAATGCAAATGCACCCATCAAACGCTGTGTTGATAAATTCTGTTTACTGATGGGATTAAACAAAGCTTCTAATTTATTAACAATCCAACCAAAACCTACCAGTGGATGGTAACGGCGCGGCTCACCGAATATAAAATCCAGCGTTACTGCAACAATAGCAATAGACGGCATTATGAGATAATCAGGGTATGAAAACATTGATGATACAAGGCACTACCTCGGATGCTGGCAAAAGTACGCTGGTGGCAGGGCTATGCCGTGTATTGTATCGTAGGGGCGTCAAAGTTGCGCCCTTCAAGCCGCAGAATATGGCACTAAATTCTGCAGTAACGGTTGATGGTGGTGAGATTGGCCGTGCACAAGCGGTGCAGGCGCAAGCTTGTGGTTTAGCTCCGCATACCGATATGAACCCAGTATTGCTTAAACCAAATTCCGACACTGGCTGCCAGGTGATTATTCATGGCAAGGTAATTGGCAACCTAGAGGCCACGGGCTACCATGCTTATAAACCAACCGCCATGCGCGCTGTGCTGGATTCATACCAACGACTTACAAGTCAATATGAATACATTGTTGTAGAAGGCGCGGGCAGCCCCGCAGAAATCAATCTGCGTGAAGGCGACATTGCCAATATGGGTTTTGCCGAAGCGGTGGATTGCCCTGTGCTGCTGATAGCCGATATTGATCGTGGCGGCGTGTTTGCGCATATTGTTGGTACGCTTGCTTTGCTTTCAGACAGTGAAAAAGCGCGCGTGACGGGTTTTGTGATTAACCGTTTTCGGGGTGATATTGCCTTGTTGCAGCCTGGATTGGATTGGCTAGAAGCAGAAACTGGCAAGCCAGTGATTGGCGTATTGCCTTATCTGCATAATTTACACATAGAAGCCGAAGATGCCGTACCGAATACATCATCTTCAAAAGATGAAGATTTAGAAAATAAATTACGGGTTATCGTACCTATTTTTCCGCATATTTCAAACCATACCGATTTTGATGCATTGCGACTACATCCACAAGTGGATTTTCAATTCGTTAAAATCAACCAACCGATTCCCCCCGCCGACTTAATCATTCTGCCTGGCAGTAAAAATGTGCGTGGTGATCTAGAACATCTGCAAGCTAATGGCTGGGAGCAAGCGCTTACTAAACATCTGCGCTACGGCGGAAAATTGTTAGGTATATGTGGTGGTTTTCAAATGCTGGGTCAATCGATTAATGATCCACATGCCTTAGAAGGTGAAGCGGGAGCTAGTACTGGTTTCGCTTGGCTAGAGATGGAAACCACGCTTGCACAAGAAAAACATCTAGCCCAAGTAAACGGTAAATTATCTTTTGCTGATGCAAATGTGACCGGCTACGAAATTCACATGGGAGTGAGTGTCGGTGCGGCTTTAAATAGCCCCGCACTATTCATTAATGGACTGCCAGAAGGCGCTATTTCAGATGATGATCAAATCGCGGGCACATACCTGCATGGTTTGTTTGACCATCCGCAATCCTGTACCGCATGGCTAAAATGGGCGGGCTTAGAGGCCACAAATACGCAATTTGATTATGAGAAATTACGTGAAGCCGAGTTGGAGCGCTTGGCTGATTGTATTGAACAGCATTTGGATTGGACTAAGCTTAAGGTCGATTTATCCGTCATTTGAGCTTGAGTGGCAAGCCAGCCGCAACAAAAGTCACTTGATTCGCGACTGCAGCCACTGCTTGGTTTAACCTACCTTGCTCATCTTGAAACTGTCGATTGATTTCGCCTAAAGGTACGATGCCCATGCCGACTTCGTTACTGACCAAAATAACTGTGCCAGGTAGCGTGGATAGCACGGATAACAATGCTTCGCGCTCAGCTTTCCAGCTTGAATCTTGCGGAGGGTTGCAATCAGGGCATATCCATTGCGCGAGCCATAATGTCAGGCAGTCTACAATCAAACATTGATTGGGCGCAGCCAAACGGCGGAGTGTTTGTGCAAGGTAATGCGGTTCCTCGATCAATGCCCAATCTGCAGGGCGCCTATCTTTGTGATGTTGCACGCGGGCTTTAAATTCGTTGTCGTAGATTTGCGCAGTGGCGACATAACTTACCGCAAGGCCACCTTCTAAAGCAAGCTTCTCTGCATAGGCACTTTTACCGGAACGTGCACCGCCTAAAATTAAATGTAATGACATTATTTTGTTCCTCTAGTCTTTGTTATTAGCTCGTCCTGCTTATTCTCAGCATTAAATATAGACCATTCTTGAATAATGGCTTGCAGTTGCTTTAAGCCATGCGTTATGAGCGATGGACCGGGTTGCAAAATATCAGCCGACTTTATTTCACGCACAAAACCGTGTTTAACCGCGGGAATGTCCGCCCAACCTTTACGCGCCATCACTTGTTCGGGCTGGAATTTTTTACCGCACCATGAACCGATGATAATATCGGGTTGCCGTTCTACTACTTGTTGGGGAGTCACGATACGGTCTGTTGCACTGTGAAAATGTGAAAGCTCGGGAAAGCAATCTTTGCCGCCGGCAATCTCAATCAACTCCATCGCCCAGCGTATGCTGCACATCATGGGTTCATCCCATTCTTCAAAATACACTTTGGGTTTTGCCGATAAGTGGCTAGCGATTAACCGTGCTTGGTCTAGCGTATTTTCCAACTCTGCGATAAGTTTGGCCGCTTTATCTGCAGCGCCGACTAATGCGCCAGTTGTCGCAATCATGTTCAACACTTGCTCGATGGAGCGCTGATTAAAGAGATGCACTTCAACACCCGCGCGGATGAGGGAGGCGGCAATATCCGCTTGCAAGTTGGAGAAACCTATCACCAAGTCAGGTTTTAACTCTAAAATTTTATCGATTTTCGCGCTAGTGAAAGCAGAAACCTTCGGTTTTTCCTTTCTGGCGATGGCCGGGTGAGTGGTATAACCAGAAATGCCGACAATACGATCTTGCTCGCCCAGTAAGTAAAGCACCTCTGTGGGTTCTGTGGTTAAGCACACAATGCGTTTAGCGTATCTCATTCCGTAGTGTGCAAGCTGTGATCATTCCAACTGTTTTCCATCACCATTTCTTCTAACGATTTTGCGGTTGCCCAGCCAGTTTCTACCAGCATAGGTTCTTTGTAAAAGCTGCTGACGTGGCCTAAACACAGCACAGCAATAGGTTTGGCATCACTAGGAATATTGAGTAATTTACCTAACTCAACTGGATCAAAAATTGAAACCCAGCCCATGCCCAAGCCCTCTGAACGG
>DATHXI010000032.1:0-9324 GCA_035459705.1 Methylotenera sp.
AAGTTATTAGTGCCAGCATTGTTGGCAGCAGGCTTTTCTGTGCCAGCCATGGCGACGGATCAATATATCGATACTGCTCGTGTACTTTCAGTGTCACCACAAACTGAGCGTGTGAATGTGCCACGTCAAGAATGCCGTACAGAATATCAACAACAAAGTTATAGCAATGGTGGCGACCGTTCTTTAGCCGGTGCAGTGATCGGTGGTATTGCAGGTGGTTTGCTTGGTAATACCGTAGGTCGTGGTGGTGGTCGTGTAGCGGCAACTGCTGTCGGTGCCGGTGTCGGTGCTATCGTCGGTGACCGTATTGATAATAATCACCGTAATGTTGTAACCACACGTTCAGTGCCGGTAGAAGCATGTTATCAAGTGGATAACTGGCAGACCGTGAATACTGGCTATTATGTGACTTATGAATACAACGGTAGAACCTATTCAACCGTGACTAATGATCATCCAGGTAAATATATCGATGTGAATGTAGCTGTAGCGCCAAATAGACATTCAGTGACGCATGTGACCTATATTGAACCGATTCGTTACAGTGAACCTAAATGGCATAAGCGCGACAATGGTAAACACCGTGGTTGGGATAAACATGATAGAGATGACCGTGATTGGGATAACAGGGCTAGAAACGGTCGCTACTATTAAGCAGTAAAACTCATACTAAGTAGTTAACTTGAACCTGGCAGCTAGCAATAGTTGCCAGGTTTTTTATTGGACGGTTTTATTGGGCAGTTTTCTTTAATATCTACCCGCATACATCTGCTTGCAAGTAAAATCTAGCTAATTGATTTTTACATAAGAATACAGCGTGAAGCTAACGGTAGATTGTGAATTAAATAGCCAGTTATTAGGCTCACAGCATTTAGCCCAGTTGTTGGCTAAAGCCAAGCTCACGCAGCAGCCAATGCCGCTGGAAGCATTGGTTTGCAATCAATATGGTTTAGTGTCTGAGCCAGACTACCCAATTGCAGCCATTGCCGCGTCGGCGGATGGGCTTGATGTGTCCAATGCTTATTGGTTACGCGCCGACCCGGTGCATTTGGTGTTGCAACGTGATAGTTTCAGCCTAGGTGAGCCTGTGCCTTTGCAAGTGAAGCCTGAATATGCGCAGCCAATAATTGCAAGTTTGAACCAACATTTCAATCAAGATGGTTTGACATTTTTGATTGGAGACTCAGGCGCATGGTATTTACGTGTAGTGCAAGCGCCGGGGATTCAAACTACATTGCCCACTATTGCAATAGCTAAGAACATTTACCAGTTTATGCCGCAAGGCGTGGCGTCAGCCAAGTGGCTAGCTATGTTGAACGAAGTGCAAATGTTGTTGCATGAGCATGCTGCTAATCTAGCGCGTGAGTCGATAGGCGAAGTTGCTGTGAATAGCATCTGGCTGTCAGGCGGCGGTATGTTGCCGTCGGCTATACGCTCACAAAACGATGTCAATTTGCTAGTTGCTGATAGTGCATTTTATCAAGGCTTGGCAAAGTGGGCAGATGTGCCGTGCCAGTCTGTGCCTGATAGTTTGGAGTGCTTGTTAGATGAAGCTGGCCAACACTCGCACGTTAGGCTGCAGTTGTCAGAGTTGCAGCTTATGGATGATGCATGGTGGAGCTCATGGTGGAGCGCAATGCTGCAGGCATTAAAAAACAGAAAGATTCAGCAACTGACTCTCAATCTAGGGTTTTATGAAAAAACTTTAATCGCTGAAGTGAAACCGCTAGATCTTTATAAGTTCTGGCGAAGTACAAAACCTCTACTGAGTTATTTACAATGACCTCTATCATTCAACGTCCCGTCCCGGCAGAAACAGAGCAGCATTTGCGCGCTAGTGGTGTATCACCACTCATGGCGCGCTTATTGGCAGCGCGTGGCGTAACAGACGCTCATCAACTTAGTGCAAATCTAGCTAATTTACTTCCGCCAGATACACTGACTCATAATCAGACAATGGCCAGGTTATTGGCAGATGCGATTGCTGCCAATAAGAAACTATTGGTGATTGGCGATTACGATGCAGATGGCGCCACTGCAACAGCAGTTGCCGTGAAAGGCTTGCGCATGTTTGGTGCCACGGTTGATTTTTTGGTACCGAATCGCTTTGAGTATGGCTATGGCTTAACGCCAGAAATAGTGGCGCTGGCAGCCATGCAAAAGCCAGATGTCATCATTACCGTCGATAACGGTATTGCGAGTGTGGATGGCGTTGCCGCGGCTAATAAGCTAGGTATTCAGGTGTTGATTACCGACCATCATTTACCTGGGTCAGAGACGCCACAAGCCGCTTGTATTATTAATCCTAATCAACATGGTTGTGATTTCCCTAGTAAAAACCTGGCCGGTGTAGGGGTGATGTTTTATGGGTTGCTGTGTTTGCGTGCAGAGCTGCGCGAGCGTGGGGTTTTTGCCGAAACAGCAGAGCCAAACTTAACTGAACTATTGGATTTGGTGGCGCTGGGCACAGTGGCTGACTTGGTCAAGTTAGATGACAATAATCGCATATTGGTCGAGCAGGGCTTACGCCGTATCCGTGCGGGTGCTTGCTCGCAGGGTATATTGGCTTTGTTACGGGTTAGTGGTCGCCCGCATCAAACTATGAACGCGCAAGACTTGGGTTTTTCTGTAGGGCCGCGATTGAATGCAGCAGGGCGTTTGGATGATATGACCTTGGGTATCCAGTGTTTGCTGGCTGAATCTGCTGTTGAAGCGACACAAATCGCACAACAGTTGCATGATTTGAACCTGCAGCGGCGTGGTATAGAAGCGGATATGCAGGACAGCGCTAATATCTCACTGGATGAGCTTGATGTGGAGAAGAAATTCACCATCAGCATGTATCAGCCGGAATGGCATCAGGGCGTGATTGGTATTTTGGCCTCACGTATTAAAGAGCGCTACCACCGCCCGGTGATTGCGTTTGCCGACGCCGGAGATGGTTTGGTGAAAGGCTCTGGGCGTTCGATTGCAGGCCTGCATCTGCGTGACGCGCTCGACTTGCTGAGCAAGCATCAGCCAGATTTGATTATTAAGTTTGGTGGCCATGCTATGGCGGCGGGGCTCACGATTAGGCAGGCGGACTTTGAGCGCTTTAATCAAAGCTTTGAAGCGGTGGTGAGGAGCCTGATTACCGAGTCAGATCTAGAGTCAGTGCTTGAAGTGGATGGCAGCTTGCAAAGCGATGAAATAAGCTTTCACACTGCACAGGCCTTGGAGAATCAAGTGTGGGGCCAAGGGTTTGCGCCACCATTGTTTTATGATGAGTTTGAAGTGCTGAATCAGCGTGTGGTCGGTGAAAAGCATCTAAAACTCAGCCTGAAAAAATCATCAGCAGTCATTGATGCCATTTATTTTAACCAAACAGATTTCTTGGATGGCCGTATCAAGGCGGCTTATCAGCTGCAAACCAATAGTTACAACGGTACTAATAAAGCGCAACTCAATCTGCGGCATGTGGTCAGTTAAGCTATATATCCTCAATATATTAGGATGACATATCATTAAAACTGAGCAACCCAACTCTCATTTGCTAGTGCAAAGTATGTTTCAACCTGCTTTGCCGCCACGTAAAAGCGACGCACATAAAGGTTCGTTTGGCAGTGTTGCGATTATTGGTGGTGACACAGGCATGGTGGGGGCACTATTGTTGGCTGCGCGAGCTGCGTTGTTAAGCGGCGCCGGACGTGTTTATGCCGCAGCTTTGTCTGAGCAAGCACCTAGTGTGGATTTGCAGCAGCCGGAGATCATGTTGCGCTCACCTTTAGTACTTACGGAGTTGTCACAACTTGATTGCGTTGTCATTGGGCCAGGTTTGGGCCAGTCCAATGTTGCAATCGAGTTGCTGGAATTCTGGTTAACGCAAAGTGTGCCTCTATTAATTGATGCGGATGCGCTCAACTTAATCGCCATCCATCTACATTTGAGTGAACTCACTAAAAGTCGTCAGGCCGATACTGTCATCACGCCACATGTAGGTGAAGCGGCTAGGTTGCTCGCAACCGACACTGAGAATATTCAACAAAATCGTACGGAAAGTGCGCTTAAATTAGCTGATATGTTGCATGCCACTTGTGTGCTCAAAGGCGCTGGTAGTGTTTGCGCACATCATGATGGACATTGGTTTATCAACACAACAGGCAATCCAGGGCTGGCTAGTGGCGGTACTGGAGATGTGTTGAGTGGGATTGTTGGTAGTTTTATAGCACAAGGATTGAGTGGATTGGCAGCGGCAAAACTAGGTGTCTATGTGCACGGCGCGGCAGCCGATGCCTTGGTCGCTAGAGGAGTTGGCCCAGTAGGGCTGACGGCTTCTGAAGTGGCGCAAGAAGTGCGCAATATCATTAATCAGCTCAATATACGTTAATTTAAACTTAATATATTAATCACCATGAAACCACGCATATTACTTGTTGAAGATGAGATGGCGATTGCGGACAACGTACAATTGGCTTTGCAACGTGCAGGTTTTGATTGTCACCATGAGATTTATCTTACTGGTGCTCGTAATCACATACAAGCACATGAGTATGCATTGATGATTTTGGATGTGGGTTTGCCTGATGGCAACGGTTTTGATTTCTGTAAAGAAGTGCGCACTTACTCTGAAATTCCTGTGATATTTTTAACGGCACGCGCAGATGAAGTTGATAGGGTGGTTGGCTTGGAAATTGGCGCAGATGACTATGTGTTAAAGCCATTTAGCCCAAGAGAGTTAGCTGCTAGGGTAAGCGCCATTTTGCGCAGGCGTGGCCCACCAACAATTCAAGCTAGTGCACCCCAGTTAAATAGCACCCAGTTATTCAATGTAGATAATGCCTTGTGTCGTATCTACTACCAACAAACCCCACTGCCTTTAACCCGCGCTGAATTTATGGTGTTATCTAAACTCATTTCGCAACCTAATCGTGTTTTTTCTCGTGCAGATTTGATGCAAGTTGCAGGCTTAGCCAATGCTAGTCTTGATAGGGCAATGGATACGCATATCAAGGGTTTGAGAGCCAAGTTAGTACAAGCAGGGTGTGCACAAGAACTGATTGTTACGCATCGAGGTTTGGGCTACAGCTTTAATCTCACAGTCAAAAGATCTTAAGTCCCCAATGAATTTCTTTATACGTTTCTTTGTAGGGTACGTGATTGTTACCACTCTGGCAGTGTTGTTGGGGATGAAGCTTTACACAGATCAACTTGTACCTAGCGTGAAGCAGTCATCAGAAGAAATGCTTGTGCAAACGGCTAATTTATTGGCTGAGCAAGTGTCGCAGCAAGCATTGATTGGTGGAGATAAATTAAGCGCGTCAGCAGTACGTAAGGTTTATCAAGGTTATGCTGCAAGGCGTTTTAATGCTTCTATTTATGGGGTCGATATGCAAGGCCCAGACCTGCGTATCTATGTGACTAATGCAGCGGGAATTGTGCTGTTCGACAGTCGCGGCCTAGATGAAGGCAAAGACTACTCTCGCTGGCGTGATGTTTTTTTAACACTAAAAGGTGAGTATGGCGCACGCTCAACGCAAGATGACGAAGCAATTAAATCTAGTAGCGTGATGTATGTAGGTGCGCCGATTCTGAACAATGGCAAAATCACGGGCGTGTTGTCAGTAGGTAAGCCTACAAGTTCGCTGCAAAGGTTTATTGACCGTGCCAAGAGCCGCACACTGGAAGCAGCGATTTGGTTATTTATTGCTGCGCTACTGGTTGCACTGTTATTTTCAATATGGATGACACGTGATTTAAGCCGCTTGGTAGGTTATGCCAAAGACTTAGCAGAAGGCCGGCTGCAAAAAATACCTGATACTGGGCGAAGTGAGTTAAAGCGTTTATCTGAAGCCATGAACTATATGCGTGAGCAGTTAGATGGTAAAGCACATGTTGAGAAATTTGCCCAATTGCTCACACATGAACTTAAAAGCCCAGTGGCAGGTTTGCAAGGTGCGTTGGAGTTGCTAGAGGATGAAAAAGATGGCAAGAATCGTCAACGGTTAATTAGCAACTTGCAACAAGAAAGTTCAAGGTTGAATAAGATTATTGATGGCGTCCTAACTCTGGCGCGTGCAGAAAACTTGATTCAACCGCAACATATAGAAGCCTTAGATTTAAGTAAACTGATGGATGACGTGATTGCAAGTCGCGGTCATACAATTGAGACGAAAAAATTAGCGTTAGTCACACAATATCAAATTGCAGACATGTATATGGGTGATGCGTTTATGTTGCGTCAGGCTATGGCAAATTTGTTGGATAACGCAATCGACTTTAGCCAAAAGCATGGCGAAATTAATGTGCGAATCAGTCAGCAGTTGAGTGCTTTTGAAATTACGGTTAGAGACCGCGGTACCGGTATTCCAGATTATGCATTACCACGTTTGTTTGAGCGATTTTATTCTGTGCCGCGACCTAATACGCCATCAAGCTTGCCAATGCGCGGCACGGGCTTGGGACTTAACTTTGTGCAGGAGGTTGCAAGATTGCATAATGGGGTTATCAAGTTAGAAAATCATGCAGAAGGTGGCGCAATTGCTATTTTAACTTTGCATGAGCCTTAAACTTCACACAAAACACACACTCTCCACACGCTGTACCCACGTCTGTTTTTTATAGTTCTCCCACGGTGTTAAATCGTCTATATATTTTGGGAGAACAATATGAACAAACCTCTGTTTTACAAGTTAATCTCGCTTTGCATAATTATGCTGCTGCTGAGTATTGCATTATCAATCATCGAATCAAAAATCGATTCTCGTAGCGCTACTCGAGACGCTGCAGTAACGGGAATTGCACAACAATTTGCCAAACAGCAAGTCATTTCAGGGCCAATTATTTGGCTAGGTTGTGAGGAGTCCCAATTTTCTACACACATGGACGAACAGGGTAAACCTTATGAAAGCATGATAGATAACAAACTAAATTGCTCAAGAGCGGTACGCCCAATTAAACATAAAGTAGATGGTCAGTTATTGGTTAATGAGCGGTATCGTGGAATCTATAAAGCACGCGTTTATAACGCTAAATTACGTTTGCAAGACAGCTTCCAGAAAATAG
This sequence comes from Methylotenera sp., assembly GCA_035459705.1. Lineage (GTDB taxonomy): Bacteria > Pseudomonadota > Gammaproteobacteria > Burkholderiales > Methylophilaceae > Methylotenera. The sequence goes on from DATHXI010000032.1 coordinate 7,042, forward strand.
AACTAAAACCTAATCAACGTATTACCCATGCTAGTTTGGATTATGGTGTCAGTGATGCGCGCGGTATTAAAAGCATTGAAATTAGTCCCGTGTTTGGGAAAAACTTAGAAGTGAAATCAAGTGCTAATAAGGACTCATTTGGCTCAGGGTTTCATGTGGAGCTAGATGTTGCTGACTTAATGGCTAGCTCTGGTTTTGACGTGCAATCTAATTTAGAAGTAGCAGGCACCTCGCAAATTAATTTTTTACCAGTGGGTGAGGTGAATGACATTAGCTTGACCTCACCTTGGCCGCATCCGAATTTCTCAGGTAACTTTTTGCCAGATACGCCGGTAGTCACAGATGATGGTTTTAAAGCACGTTGGCGCATTAACGACTTTGCTACTGGCGGCGATGTGGTATTGAGCGGACAGAATAATATGACGCTGGGTGTTGCGTTAATTGATCCTTTAGATGGCTACACACAATCTAACCGAGCAGTGAAATATGGCTTTATGTTCGTGTTGCTGACTTTCGGCGGTTTCTTTCTATTCGAGCTTGTTAAGCGTTCTCCAGTACATCCTATTCAATATTTGTTTATTGGTTTAGCTGTTTCAATATTTTTCCTGTTGTTGGTTGCACTCTCTGAGCACATTTATTTTAAAACAGCTTATCTCATTGCTGCTACTGCTTGTGTGCTGCTAATTAGTGGTTATGGGCGCTCTATTTTAGATAGTTGGAAGGCAGGATTTACGCTGATGACAGCTTATAGCGCATTATATTTTGGCATGTATCAATTATTAGCTTCAGAGGACTACGCATTCATGCTGGGTGCGTGGCTCATGTTCGGGGCACTAGCATTCTTCATGTTCTTAACGCGCAGACTCAATTGGTATCAAGTGGATCAAAAGGTTAAGCCTTTATTAGGCGAGGACTTAAACGGCAAACTTTAGTTAATCGAAACAAAGGGGCAAATGCCCCTTTGTTATTAATTGGGTAAGGAATAAAAATGAACAAATATATAGTCATTATTTTTATCATGTTAACGTTAATCGTCTTGGAATCTTTTGTAGTGCCAGCAAAAGTGAGTATGCCAGTGCTGGGTGCTACAGATAAGGATTGGAGTCATCAATCATTTTGGTATCGGCCTTGGGGGGTGTCTGGCGTACATAAAGGCATTGATATATTTGCGAAAAAAGGCACACCCGTACGTGCGGCGCAAGGTGGTTTGGTGGTGTATCGTGGTGATATTAAGCTTGGCGGTAACGTTGTACTTGTAATGTCCAAACGTGGTTGGCTGCATTACTACGCACACTTGAATACAGTGAGGACTGATAAGCATTTGATTAGACAAGGCGAGATAATTGGAAGTGTTGGTAATAGCGGTAATGCCAAAAATAAACCGCCACATTTGCATTATGCAGTTCTTAACCTAATACCAAGGCCGCTAGAGTTTCAATTTTCAGCGCAAGGCTGGAAGCTGATGTTTTATCGTAATCCAAGCGAGCTTATTATTTAAATTTCAGAGACTTGAATTGACTGCAATAGCGCACAAAAACTAAAGTTAGGCTTGTATAATAGGCATATGAATCGAATCTTAAGGTTACCATGCGTCAAAAATTAGTCGTTGCCAATTGGAAAATGCATGGCAACCTAGCCTCAAACCAAGCGCTTTTTGAGGCATATATCAATAAGCTCACTCCGCTAAAAAATGCCGATGTTGTGGTTTGTGTGCCTTATCCTTATCTCGCGCAAGCGCAATCTTTGCTACAAAACACAGGTATTGCCTGGGGCGCGCAAAACTTGAGCAAAGATCCAGTGGGTGCATTCACCGGTGAGGTGAGTGCCAGCATGTTAAAAGACTTTGGTGCGACGCATGTGATTATTGGGCACTCCGAGCGCGCAACGGCTTATTGTGAGTCCGATGAAAATATCGCAACCAAATTCATGCAGGCAAAAACACATGGATTAACACCGATTTTATGTGTAGGTGAAACACTGATTGAACGTGAGGCTGGCGTCATGCAGATGGTGGTGGGCAAGCAGTTAGATACTATCCTCAATACCTATGGCGCCGGTGTTTTTGCAGATGCCGTCGTCTCTTATGAGCCGATTTGGGCGATTGGAACGGGTTTGGCGGCAAGCGGTGAGCAAGCGCAAAGTATGCACGAATTCATTCGTGGCAAGATTGCTAGGCTGGATAAAACCGCCGCTGCTAGCCTGAAAATCCTATATGGGGGGAGCGTAAACCCTCAAAATGCGGTACAATTATTCGTTATGCAGGATATAGACGGTGGTCTTATC
>DATHXI010000033.1:0-118922 GCA_035459705.1 Methylotenera sp.
ACACGCAGCCTTGCCATTGATAAAGTTGGCATCAAATCGATTCGTCATCCAGTGGTGGTCAAAGATAAAACTGGTGGTGAGCAACACACGGTTGCCATGTTCAATATGTATGTGCATTTGCCGCAACAATTCAAAGGTACACACATGTCACGTTTTGTTGAGATTCTCAATATGAACGAGCATGCGATTTCTGTGGAGTCATTTGAGACTATCTTGCATGAGATGGTCAAGCGCCTGGAAGCTGAATCTGGCCATATAGAAATGACCTTCCCATACTTTGTGAACAAATCAGCCCCTATTTCTGGGGTTAAAAGCCTGCTAGATTATGAAGTAACTTTCATTGGTGAGATTCATCAAGACAAGTTAGATATCACGGTCAAAGTATTGGTACCTGTTACCAGCCTTTGCCCATGTAGCAAAAAGATCTCTAACTATGGCGCGCACAATCAGCGTTCACACGTCACCGTGACTGCTCTCATCAACGACTTTATTTGGATTGAAGACATCATTGATATCGTTGAAAAACAGGCTTCGTGCGAGCTGTATGGCCTACTAAAACGCCCGGATGAAAAATTCGTTACCGAGCGCGCTTATGATAATCCAAAATTTGTTGAAGACATGGTGCGTGATGTAGCAGCACAACTCAATGCAGAAAAACGCATTGATGCCTTTACTGTGGAAAGCGAAAATTTTGAAAGCATCCATAATCACTCAGCATATGCACTGATTGAAAATGACAAACGTAAACATTAATTGTTTTTAGAACTAAAAAGCCACTCCTTTGAGTGGCTTTTTTTATTATAGAGTACTTCTGTTCGGCTTAATACTTTTTGGTTAATGTGAGCGCAATATCTTGCCGCTTCATATCCAACCGATTCAAGGCGCTCATACCAAGTAATACCACCGACGGTGATCCACCCTCTAACACACTACCTTCAACTTGATTGAGTGTGATACCGCCAATTTTCAAGGTAGCAATCGTCACGCGGTACGCGGTTACCACCCCATTCGCAGTATCTACTTGTATTGGTTGACCGCGCTTGTAATCAATATTAGCGAACTTAGCGTCACCACTATTAAGTGCTACAGAAGTGGCGCCAGTATCTAAAACAAACTTAAGTGTTACGCCGTTTATCTGACAATCAGAAACATAATGACCTCGAGTATCAGCGTATAGCGTAGCACTCTGTACCGAGTCTGACGTAGCTCCACCTACCGAAGCCGCTTGCCCCATACCTAACTGTTTGGTTTTACCCTCGATTTGCAAGGTCGCGGTTTTACTATCTGCTGCAATTAATTTGACGCCCTCGCTGGTTTGGCCAACGCTTAATGTTTTCGGCTTGCCACCGTTAATCATCACGACAGCTTTATTACTAAAAAGGCCAACGATATTGACTTGGGTATCGGCGATAGCAATAGTACAGGCCAAAAAACCCATAACAAACAGAATAATTTTTCTAATGATGCTGCCTAGTGCTATACCGCAAATTTTCATCTGAACATGCCTTGTGTTTTTTGATTGTTTTGGCTTAACTTCAGACCCAATCCTATCACGACTAAGCCTACTAACGGAAAAATAGCTGAAAGCATGAATGTCTGCTGTCCGCCCAGATATTGCAGCGCATATCCGCCAGCCACACCGCCGACCGTACCACCTATACCATAAGCCACGCTGTTATAAATGGCCTGGCCACGTGCTTGATGGCGGCCATTAAAGAACTGCGTAATCACTTCAACTGAGGCTGCATGAAAGCTGCCAAAGGTTGCAGCGTGCAAACTTTGCGCTAAAATTAATAGCCAGATATTATCAACCGCAGACCCAATCAAACTAAAACGAATCACCGCCAATACCAAACTGATAAGTAAAATGGTTTTTAAACTAAAGCGCGCCATAATCTTTGGCATTAACATAAAAATACCGATCTCGCAGATCACACCCACCGCCCACAACAAACCTATCATGCCTTTGCTATAGCCATGCTCACTTAAGTAAATCGAGTAAAAATTATACAGCACGCCATGCGCAGTCACCATGAGCGAACATCCCACTAGCAGCGCAATCACGTTGGGTTGCTTAATCACTTGCCAAATCGAAAAGCGGTCATGCTCATGAGGTTCTATTTTAGGTTCTGGCAGCGTAAATGAAAGTACAAATAAAGTGACTTGCACAATTAACAAGAACCACAGCAAGCTATGTATGCCCGTTGCATCAATCAGGAAGCCCAGAATCACCGCCGCCACGATAAAACCCAGAGATCCCCACATACGGATGCGACTGTAATGACCATTAGTCGTGGCGAGATGTGCCAGCGTCAGAGACTCAGCAAGTGGTAAGGTCGAGCTGGTAAATATGCTCAAAGCGGCCATCACGAAAAATAGCCAGAAGAAACCATGTGCCCAAAACACTGCAGTAAACCCACACAAGCCTAAAAAAGCGGTAAGGCGAATCCATGGCGCACGCTTACCAGTATGGTCCGCCAGCCACCCCCAAAAGTTAGGTGCAAAGATACGACTGATTTGAAATAAAGACATCAAAATCCCGATGTCTGCTGGGCTGAATTGTTCAGATTTTAGGTATAAACCCCAGTAAGGGACGAATGCCCCTACGAAGAAGTAATAAATGAAATAGAAACGAGAAAGTCGCCAATGTAGCGAGTGATGCTGCCTCTGAACTGATGAAACATCACTCACAAAATACTACTTTGTCAGCAATTACAGCTTAGGAATGCTTGATACCACATCTGCGTTTTGCGCACGGTGACGCAAGGCATGATCCATCAACACTAGCGCTAGCATAGCCTCTGCAATAGGTGTGGCACGCACGCCTACGCATGGGTCATGACGACCAGTGGTTTGCATAGTCACAGCATTACCGTGCTTATCTATTGAGCGGCGTTCTTGCGGAATGCTGGAAGTTGGTTTTAACGCGACATTAACGCGAATCTCTTGCCCGGTAGAAATACCGCCCAAGATGCCGCCGGCATGATTAGTGACAAAACCTTGCGGCGTCATTTCATCGGAGTGCACACTACCACGCTGTGAAATACTCTCGAAACCGGCACCAATTTCTACGCCTTTAACTGCGTTAATGCTCATCATGGCGTGGGCAATATCCGCATCCAACCTATCAAACACCGGCTCGCCCCATCCCACGGGCACGCCTTCTGCCACCACGGTAATACGCGCGCCAACAGAATCGCGCTCTGCACGGACTTTGTCTAGATACTCTTCCAGCTTCGGCAATACACTTTGGTTTGGAGAGAAAAACGGGTTGTCATTTACGCCATCCCAACTTTCGAATGGAATCTCAATTTCGCCCAATTGGCTCATGTAACCACGCACTGTCACACCAAAACGTTCTTTTAACCATTTCTTAGCAATCGCACCTGCGGCTACTCGCACGGCTGTTTCACGCGCACTCGAGCGGCCACCACCACGATAATCACGTACACCGTATTTTTGGCTATAGGTATAGTCCGCATGACCCGGGCGGAAAGTATCTTTGATCTTACTGTAATCCTGGCTACGCTGGTCGGTATTGCGAATCAGCAAACCTATCGGTGCACCGGTAGTTTTGCCTTCGAATATACCGGAAAGTATCTCCACAGCATCAGCCTCCTGACGCTGCGTCACATGGCGTGACGTGCCTGGCTTACGACGGTCTAAATCAATCTGCAAATCTTCTGCGCTCAACTCTAAACCCGGCGGACAGCCATCCACCACGCCGCCGATCGCTGCGCCGTGTGATTCACCAAATGAGGTCAATGTAAAAAGTGTGCCGAATGTATTACCAGACATGATGCTTTTCTCTTAGGATTTTGTACAATTTTAACATACGCTTCGAGCAAGTGCCGCTATCACTCATTGCAGCCGCTAATGGACCAAACCTTTTATCCATTGGCTATAGACTTGTTTAGCGACTTTATTCAGAAAGAAACAATGTAAAGGTAAGGTTTCATGCATTTTTTCCGGCTGCTGTACCGCAACGCTATCCGCTGACTGCGAAATTTCATCAGCTCCCACTTCGCACCAGCTTTCTACCATCTCAGCTGTCATCTCAATATGACATTGGAATGCCAGATGTTTACCAATTGCATAAGCCTGATTTTGGCAATAAGGGCTGCTAAGTAAATGCACTGCATTGTCTGGCAAGCTAAAGGTTTCACCATGCCAGTGAAAGCTATTGAATGTTTCCAACTCACCAAACCATTGCTTAGCCGCGTCGTCATTGCTAACTTTCACTTCACCCCAACCTATTTCTTTAACAGCGTTTTTAGTCACCACTCCACCTAACGCCTTGCTGATTAATTGCCCGCCTAAGCAATGCCCAAGCAATGGGATATCATATTTATATGCCTCTCGAATCAGGTTTAACAAAGGTGCAATCCATGGCAAGTCATCATTTACACTCATCGGGCCACCCATGAGCACCATACCGCTAAAGCCTGATATGGAGGCAGGTAGCACTTCGCCTTCATCAATTTTCACCAATTGCCACGGGATGTTATTTTCATCTAAAAAAGTAGCTAAATAACCTGGGCCTTCAGTTGCCGCATGCCTAAAAATAATGACGGGTTTCATAATTCTCTAAATATACTTAGTTATTAATATTTACTTAAACCTTGACCCAATTACCTAAGGTTAAATTGTCCAGTGTATAAGAGCCAATAGCATAGCGAATCAAGCGCAAAGTTGGAAAGCCGATTTTAGCGGTCATGCGCCGCACTTGGCGATTTTTACCTTCTGAGATTTTAATCTCTAACCAGCTTGTTGGTATCGCTTTGCGTTCACGAATTGGCGGATCACGCTGCCAAAGATTTTCCGGTTCACTAATAAGCCGCACTTCAGCTGGTTCCGTTACGAAATCACCCAAATCAACACCTTTTCTTAAAAACTGCAAATCAGCTTCAGTCGGCACGCCTTCCACTTGCGCCCAGTAAGTCTTGATTTCTTTATGTTTTGGATGACTTAAACGATGTTGTAAAGCTCCGTCATCGGTTAAAATAAGCAAACCTTCCGAATCTGTGTCCAACCGCCCAGCGGCGTACACATTTGGCAACAGAATATAATCTTTAAGCGTTTGATGTTTTTCATGCGGGCTAAACTGCGTAATCACCCCATACGGCTTATTGAACAGAATTAGCATATAAATTTTTTAAGGGTGTTTGCATGAAAAAAGAGGCCGATGTGTCTAGCAAGATTGTAATTCCAAAAGCGGGCGAAAAAATCACTATCAATAGTGATAATTCACTAAATGTTCCTAACCACCCTATTATCCCATTTATTGAAGGTGATGGTATAGGCGTGGATATTACGCCGCCTATGATTAAAGTGGTTGATGCAGCAGTTACCAAAGCTTATGGCGGCAAACGTCAAATCTCATGGATGGAAGTTTACGCCGGCGAGAAAGCAACCAAAGTCTACGGCGACAATACATGGCTGCCGGCTGAAACCATGCAAGCGATTAAAGATTATGTGATTTCTATCAAAGGCCCACTCACTACACCAGTGGGTGGCGGCATTCGTTCATTGAACGTCACCTTGCGCCAAGAGCTTGATTTATATGTGTGCTTACGCCCAGTACAATATTTCACTGGCGTACCTAGCCCAGTAAAACATCCGGAAAAAACTGACATGGTGATTTTCCGTGAAAATACTGAAGACATCTATGCAGGTATCGAATGGGCTGCCGGGAGCGATGAAGTAGAAAAAGTCATCACGTTCTTGAGTGATATGGGTATGCGCAAAAAAATTCGCTTCCCAGAATGCTCAGCAATTGGCATCAAACCGGTATCTATTGATGGCAGCAAGCGCTTGATTCGCAAAGCGATTCAATACGCCATCGATAACAATCGCAAATCCGTAACCATTACCCACAAAGGTAACATCATGAAATTCACTGAGGGTGGCTTCAGGGATTGGGGTTATGAATTAGCTAAAGAAGAGTTTGGCGCAGTAGAGATTGATGGCGGCCCGTGGTGCAAATTACCAAATGACATCGTTATTAAAGACTGCATCGCTGATGCGTTCCTGCAGGAAATCCTGCTACACCCGCAAGACTATGATGTTGTAGCAGCGCTTAATTTAAATGGTGACTATATGAGTGACGCACTGGCTGCGCAGGTAGGTGGTATTGGTATTGCGCCAGGTGCCAACTTAAGCGACACCACTGCCATGTTTGAAGCAACGCACGGTACAGCCCCTAAAATTGCTGGCAAAGATATTGCTAACCCAAGTTCACTCATCCTTTCAGCTGAAATGATGCTACGTCATTTAGGTTGGGTAGAAGCTGCAGATTTAATATTAGCGGGTGTTGCCAAAGCAATTGCTGCTAAGCGTGTAACGCATGATTTCTCGAGTCAAATGGAAGGTGCGACACAAGTCAGCACCTCACAATTCGGTGATGAAATCATCGCTAATATGTAATTAGCATAAAAAAACGGCTCGTCGTTTCTGACGAGCCGTTAAAGTAGACGGTAATACTGTAAGTACGTATGTACTGGATATTACTTGGCCTATCTCAAACTTAAGCCTTCTGAATATTAGAAGCTTGTTTGCCTTTTGGACCTTCGGTCACTTCAAAACTAACGCGTTGACCTTCTTTAAGGCTTTTGTAGCCAGCTTCAACAATCGCAGAGAAGTGTGCGAATAAATCGTCACCACCATCATCTGGAGTAATGAAGCCGAAACCTTTAGAATCGTTAAACCATTTTACGGTACCTGTTGCCATTTCATACATCCTTACATAATACAAAGGGGGGCGCCCCAAAAAGTTTGTCTCAAGAACAGAAGTCGCAATAACTAAATAAAGCTAGCTACAAAACTCAATTCAAACACCTGACGTGTTTTATAATTTGGCCATCAATAAAAGTCAAGTTTTTTTTAGGGTTATTTGGCAATTTATAACATTTTCATGTAAATACTTAGCGTTTAATAGCGTTCCAGCAACACTCACCTATATATTTGATAGCAAAAAAACGTAAAGTCTTTACAAAAAAAAGTCTAAAGTGCATTATTTGTTTGGTAAAAAATAACTAGGAAAGCTTTTACGCTAATTTGATGTAACTCTATGGCAATCGCAACTCCTCCAAATAAGCTGAGCGGCCTCGCCCGCACCTTAATCCAAGAAAAATTACTTTCTGAAGATGAGGCCAATGCCATTCAAGCACAAGCAAATACCATTAAAGCGCCGTTTATCACGCAGCTCATATTAAGCAAAAAAGTAAATGCGCAAGTAGTTGCCGAAACTTCCGCAAAAGCATTCGGCTTTCCTTACTTTAATTTAGATGCATTTGACGCTGCTCACCTGCCGACCAAGAAAATTGACATCAAATTAATGCAAGCCAACCGGGTAATGGCATTGCAAGTACGTAACAATTCACTATTTGTTGCAATTTCAGACCCTACGAATTTACATGCTCTGGATAGCGTTCAATTCCAAATGGGTATGGGGTTATCACCCGTTGTGGTTGAAGATGACAAACTAGGTCGTTGGATAGACAAAATCGTAGAAGCTAGCGACACTAGTATGAAGTCGTTAGTAGTAGATGATGATTATGACTTAGGTGGCGATGATGACGGTCAAGCACTAGAAGATGAACCACAAGTACTCGAAGTTGATGATGCACCAGTCGTTAAATTTTTAAATAAAATGCTGATAGATGCTATTAATATGGGGGCATCAGACTTACATTTTGAGCCATATGAAAAATTTTACCGTGTCCGCTACCGTGTAGATGGTATTTTACGTGACATTACACAACCACCGCTCGCCATCAAAGAAAAACTTGCATCACGTATTAAAGTAATTTCCAGTATGGATATCTCCGAAAAGCGCATTCCACAAGATGGTCGCATGAAATTGGTATTATCCAAAACACGTACGATTGATTTTAGGGTCAGTACATTGCCATTAATTCATGGTGAAAAAATCGTGATGAGGATTCTGGACCCGACCAGTGCTACTCTGGGTATTGAGGCGTTAGGCTACGAGCCTATTCAAAAAGATCGCCTATTAAATGCAGTTAGCCGTCCTTATGGTCTGGTACTTGTGACGGGCCCAACCGGCTCAGGAAAAACTGTCTCACTGTATACATGCCTGAATATACTGAATAATCCCGGTGTGAATATCGCTACAGCAGAAGACCCTTGCGAAATACCGCTTGCAGGCATCAACCAAGTCAACGTCAATGACAAACAAGGTCTTACTTTTGCGGCTGCATTGAAATCATTTTTACGTCAGGATCCAGATATCATCATGATTGGTGAGATTCGTGATCTGGAAACAGCAGATATGGCAATTAAAGCCGCTTCAACTGGCCACATGGTGCTTTCCACACTGCACACCAATGATGCACCGTCTACACTCACCCGTTTACTTAATATGGGCGTTGCGCCATTCAATATTGCGTCTGCAGTATCGCTGATTACCGCACAACGCTTAGCTAGGCGTTTATGCAAAAGTTGTAAGGTGCCAATTGATGTTCCAAAGCAGGCATTACTTGATGTTGGGTTTTTAGAAGAAGACTTCAACGAACAGTGGCAGCTTTATGGCCCCAAAGAGGGTGGTTGCGAAATGTGTAATAACGGCTATAAAGGTCGTGTTGGTATCTATCAAGTGATGCCGATTAGCGAAGCGATGAGCCGCATTATTATGACCAGCGGGAACGCGATTGATATCGCTGACCAAGCTAAAAAAGAAGGTGTAAATGATTTACGTCGTTCAGGTATATTAAAAGTAATACAAGGCTTAACTTCTGTTGCAGAGGTTGAAGCTTGTACCAATGAATAATTTCGGTACACTTATGCATAGAATTGCACCGATCAACATAGGGAATCATCATGGCAGCTAATGCTAAAGCCACCAAAGAGGTAACGTACGCCTGGGAAGGGAAGGACAAAAAAGGCAAGTCTATTAAGGGCGAAATGAAAGCAACTGGTGAAACATTTGTAAACGCAACTTTACGTCGCCAGGGCATTACGGTTACCAAAGTTAAAAAACAAAGTGGTTTCAACAACAAAGGCACAGTCTCAGATAAAGACATCACACTATTCACACGCCAACTCGCCACTATGATGAAATCAGGCGTTCCTTTATTACAAGCATTTGATATCGTTGGAAAGGGGCATAGTAATCCTGCTGTTGCAAAACTCTTGGGGGATATTAAAGCCGACGTAGAAACCGGCAGTAGCCTAAGTGCAGCTTTTCGCAAGTACCCATTGTACTTTGATGCGCTTTTTTGCAATTTAGTAGGAGCGGGTGAACAAGCAGGTATTTTAGATACACTACTTGATCGCTTAGCGACCTATAAAGAAAAGATACTTGCAATTAAATCAAAAATTAAGTCAGCGCTATTCTATCCTATTGCAATTATTGTCGTCGCTTTTGTTATTACTGCCGTCATTATGATTTTCGTGATCCCAGCATTTAAAGAACTATTCAGTAGCTTTGGTGCTGACCTACCTGCACCCACACTGATTGTTATGAACATCTCGGATATTTTCGTTACATGGTGGTGGGCAATTTTTGGTTCGATTGGATTTGGCCTTTGGTTCTTCTTCTATACTTGGAAGCGCTCACTGAGCGTGCAAGCATCGATGGATCGATTACTTCTAAAGATTCCGTTATTTGGTGAACTTATCAGGAAAGCGACTATCGCGAGATGGACACGTACTTTATCTACAATGTTTGCTGCAGGCGTCCCATTGGTAGAAGCACTTGACTCTGTAGCTGGCGCTGCTGGTAACCGCGTTTACTATGATGCTACTAAAAAAATTCAAAGTGAGATTAGTACAGGAACCAGCCTAACGGTTGCTATGCAAAACTCTGAAGTATTTCCTAATATGGTATTGCAAATGACATCGATTGGCGAAGAGTCAGGAGCATTAGACTCAATGCTCAGCAAAGTTGCGGACTTCTTCGAAGCAGAGGTTGATGACGCTGTAGAAGGATTATCTAGCTTGATGGAACCTATTATTATGGTAGTGCTAGGCACACTAATCGGCGGGCTAGTGATTGCGATGTACTTACCAATCTTTAAGTTAGGTCAAGTGGTATAAAAAAGCCCCGATATGCCAGCATTTAGGTATATCGGGGCTTTTAGTTCTCCACTATTATCTTTTAACTGCCGCCACCATTGCTTTTTCAATCTCTTTGTATGGTTGTGATCCCAACATGCGTTTGCCATCAGAAAAGATCAAAGTTGGCGTACTGGTAACACCAAGTTTCTTTGCTAATTCGCCCACTTTTTCTAATGGCACTTCACAGTTACCAGCAGATTTTGGTAATTGATTACGTAATATCCAATCTTCCCAAGCTTTTACACGGTTATTTGCACACCAAATAGCTCTTGATTTAGCCTCTGCATCAGGATGCAACTGTTGTATTGGGTATAGAAAAGTGTAAACCGTCACATCTGTAATATTGCTTAATTCATTTTGTTCCAGGCGTTTGCAGTAGGGGCAATCTACGTCCGAGAACACCACCAATTTGCGACTACCATTACCTTTAACCACTTTAATCGCTTGATCTAATGGCAAGCTAGAGAAATCAATTTTTGTCAGCTCTTCCAAACGTTCACCAGTGATATCTTTCTTGGTTTTTGGATCAACTAAACGGCCTTCAGCAATTAAAAAGGTCATTCTTTCATCGGTATAAATGATTTGCCCTGCCATGAACACTTCATACAGGCCCGCATAACCCGTTTTAGTCACACTCTCTACTTTAAATTTGGGATAGGCTGCTTCCACTGCTTTTTTAACGCTGGCTTCATCTGCAATCGCAAGTGTAGCGCATGTGCTTAATAACCCAACGCTGACTAATTTCTTTAACATACCAAGTTTTTCAGACATAAAGCTCTTTCTATAATTTGATGAGTGTTTATTAGAGTTACATTAAAGTGCGATGGCATTTTCAACCAGCAGCTTTTTAATTGACTTGTGTTTAGTTACAGACAAGCCCCAGTTCCTTACTTTTTTTACTGTTCCATTGCGACTTGCAAACAGCCTATATAGACCATCTGTCAGCATAAGCATATTCAACGTATCTGCTTTTCTAACGCGTGAATAGCGCTTTAGTAGACCACTATCACTTACAGATTGATATGAACTCTTATCTTTCAATAACTCAACAAGATTAATCACATCTCTAAAACCTAGATTCATTCCTTGTCCAGCCATCGGGTGAATTTGATGCGCCGCATCACCAACCAATACTACACAGTCTTTTGTGAGTGTAGTGGATGTTTGCAAAGCCAATGGAAATGATGCTGGTGAAGTGATGAGCCCCATCTCTCCTAATTGATGATTCCCCGCTTTAGCCACTTCCTTTGTAAACTCATCGATAGTTAATTGCAGTAATTGACTCGCATATTGGCTAGATACCGACCATACGATAGAGATTCTATTTCCAGGTAATGGCAGCCATGCCAGGATACTGTTTTTACCATCCACATCATGCGCAAACCATTGTCTGGCGATATTACTATGTGCGCTTTTAACCTCAAAATTTGCCACGATTGCAATTTGGTCATAAGACTTCTGTTGCATCGGCATACTGAGTTGTTCGCGCACCCAAGAGTGACTGCCATCTGCCGCCAACAAAAGCGTGCTTTGTATCATCGCTTGGTTCGTAAGTTCCAATACAGCTTTGTTTGGCTGGGTAGTCAATGCAGCACATCGATTGTTAAACATAATGTGTATGTCTGATGCTTCAATCTTCTGCATCAATGCTTGCGTCAAATTGCCTGCTTCTACAATAAAACCCAAGTGATCTTGATTAACATCTTCGGCCGCCAAATCCAAAGGCGCTTCACTTGCATCACCCCAAATTTGCATGGCTTGCATCTCACCGATACGTGTTGGCTTGAGTAGCTGCCATATTCCCAGACAGTCTAACCATGCTGCATTTTTAGGGCTAATGGCGTAAATCCGCTGATCCCAGACATTATCATCAGCATCTGTGCTTTGATCTGGGCTTTTACTATCAATCAATGCCACTGAAAAGCCTGCTTGTTGCAAGGCAATCGCTGAGGCCATGCCCACTAGCCCTGCGCCTACAATAGCAACATCAACTTCCGTCGTCATTTACCAAAACTCATTTTACTAACCAAATGTTGTTTCATTGGCTTCATTACGTCCAGCAAGCCCAAGCCCATGCCCCTTAAGCCAGACACGCCAACAAGATCATTTGAAAAGAGGTTCACTAAAAAGTCTGTGAATAGCAAACCACCCTTGGTATCAGCTTTACGACTTGCACGATATAGCTCTAACATTTGGCTACCACCCAACTCAACCTCAGAGCTTGATGCTATACATTGAGCTAACGATTCTGCATCGCGCAGACCGACATTAAAGCCCTGGCCTGCCACTGGGTGCATGGTTTGTGCTGCGTTACCTATCACCACCAAATGCGGTGTATCAGTAGCTTGTAATTGCGACATGCGTAAGGGGAAGCTGACACGCTTCTCTACACTTAAAAACCGCCCGACCCTATCACCAAACTGTTGATGGAATTGCGTTAAGAACTCCGCATCGCTAATAGTGAGCAATGGTGCTATCAGTTCTTTTTTGCCAGTCCATACCAATGAAAAATCACGTTCACCATTGGGTAATAATGCAATCGGACCATTGGCAGTAAAGCGCTCATAGGCAATATTGTCATGTGGCAACTCTGCACGCACCTTACTAATCAGCGCATCATGCCCGTACTCTTTAGTTTCGCGCTCCAAACCTGCCAGCTCATCCACGCTACGTCCACCATCTGCCAGCACTACTAAAGCACTACTTAATGAATGAGACTCTCCAAGATGTGAATAGCTCACACGGGCTTGTGCCGCATTATGTGAAATGTCCTCTGCTGTCGCTTCGTATATACAGTTTACGATAGGTAGATTTGCCAACGCGTTATCTAGCGCTGCACTTAAAGTGCCGTATGACAGCACATAACCAAGCGCCTCTTGTTTATAATCGCTGGCACGCAATAATGTTCTGCCTATGCTGCCTTTTTGCGAAACATGGATAGTATTGATAGCGGTGGCATGTGTTGCGAGACTACCCCAAACACCTAATTTTTCCAGAATGCGTCTGCTGCCGTACGATAAAGCCAAAGCACGATTATCGCTATGTGACGCGCCCTGTTTACGCGTCTCAAGTACCGTGACAGCAATATCTTGCCTGGCCAATAGTAGTGCGAGTACTGACCCCACTGGCCCGCCACCTATGATGATAATGGGTTCATTCATATCGTCTAGTTCTGCATTAAGGCTTCGATATCCGCCACTGTTTTTACCGCACTCACCGTCATGACTTCACAACCCTGTTGAGTAATCAATACATCATCTTCAATACGAATGCCTATGTTCCAGAAATGCTCAGATACATTGGCTGCTGGGCGGATGTAACAGCCTGGCTCAACCGTAAGCGCCATATTTGGCTCCAACATACGCCAGTTTTGCGAATTGTTCTTCCGTTGAGATTTATCACTATATTGATATTCACCGGCATCATGTACATCTAAACCTAGCCAGTGCCCAGTACGATGCATATAAAACTGACGATAGTCACCACTCTCAAACACCGCCTCTTTGCTGCCTTTGCACAGTTTCAAATCAATAAAGCCTTGAATCAGCACCTCCAACGCAGCCTCATGCGGCGCGTTCCAGTGATTTTGCGGATTGGCTTTTGCAATTGCCGCCGCTTGTGCATTCAATACCAATTCATAAACATCTTTTTGCGCAGCACTAAATTTGCCATTGATGGGAAAAGTACGCGTGATGTCGGAAGCGTAACCATCCAATTCACAGCCTGCATCTATCAACAGCAAATCTCCATTCTTCAACTGCGCATTGTTGGCGTTGTAATGCAAGGTGCAAGCATTGGCGCCACCAGCCACAATGCTGGTATATGCTGGCGCTTGCGCTCCTTTACGATAGAACTCGTGCAGAAACTCAGCCTCGACCTCATATTCCATCATTTCGGCACGCGTGAATTTCATCGCTCGGTTGTGTGCTGCCGCAGCGATATTAGCGGAATTGCGCATAATCGCCTGTTCAAACGGTGATTTATAAAGTCGCATTTCATCAACAAGCTTACGCACGTCGGCAATGTCATCAGGCACACTGACGCCGCTTCTGGCTTGCGTACGCAGCATGTTCAACCAACCAGTAACTCGAGCATCCCAAACTGCGCTCTCACCTAAGCTAAAAAATAACTTAGGTTGATTCGCCAGCAATTTCGAAACCACAGTATCAAGCTCATTGATTGAATAAGCCTCATCAAAACCAAATGTTTCACGCGCGGCATCAGCACCATAGCGGAAGCCATCCCAGATCTCGCGTTCCATGTCTTTATCACGGCAGAACAAGATGCTTCTAGGATTTTCACCTGCAACTACAACCAACACTGATTCGGGCTCTTTAAAACCAGTTAAATAATAAAAATAACTATCAAACCGATATGGATAATGACTATCGCGATTACGCGCCACTTCGAGCGCAGTAGGAATGATGGCTACACCCTCGCCCATCGCTTGCATCAACTGTTGACGGCGATTTTTGAATTCATTCACATCAAATTTAGTATTCATAGTAGTCATCAAATTTATTGTCTTTATATATCAAGCCACTATACGTTTATAGATTTACTCAGTTGCGCATCCAAAGCCTGCAGCCGCTCTGGCGTGCCAATATCGTGCCACTCACCCTTAAAATGCTCACCCGACACCTGCTGCTTGAGCATTGCTTCACGCAGAATGGGTGCGAGCTTGGCCGGCTGACCTTTTACTATATTTGCAAATAAATTCGGCTGATAGATGCCCACCCCTGAGAATGTAAGCTTCTCTATGCCGTCGTTATTCACCAAATGCTCATGTAGTGCAAAATCACCTGCAGCATGTTGTTTGGGGTTATCCACCAGCACTAGATGCGCCAATCGATTTTCTTTTACCATAGTCACTGCTCGGGCATGGTATTGAGAAAAATCAACATCAGTGTAAACGTCGCCATTCACCACCAAAAAGGCTTCCGTACCGAGTAAATGTAGTGCATTCGCGATACCGCCAGCGGTCTCTAACGCCATCTTCTCTGGCGAGTACTGAATGGACACGCCCCACTGCTGGCCGTTCCCTAAAGCCTGTTCAATCTGTTCACCTAGGTGCGCATGGTTAATGACTATCTCTTCAAATCCGGCAGCAGCCAATCTTTCTAAGTGCCACACAATCAGCGACTTTCCGCCAACTTTCAACAATGGCTTTGGCGTATGGTCAGTGAGTGGTCGCATGCGTTCACCACGGCCAGCTGCCAGTATCATTGCTTGCATTTAAGCGCGCTCACAAATCATAGCTTAAGCAACCGTTTATAGTTAGTATCAGGATGATGCTCTTGACCATCTAGCACATCAAGTAAACGCAACAGCGGTCTTAACTCGACATATCGCTCGCACACTTTTCTTAAATAACGCATGACTAGCGGCATGTCTTTGAGGTAACCATCTTTACCATCGCGATGATAAAGTCTGGCAAAGATACCCAATACTTTAATGTGCCGCTGTGCACCCATATATTCAAAATCGCGGTAAAACTCAGAAAAATCGGTTGGCACTGGCAAGCCTACTTTTCTTGCCTCTTGCCAATAGCGTACCGCCCAGTCAATCACTTGCTCTTCGTCCCATTCAATATAAGCATCTTTTAGCAGTGACACCAAATCATAGGTAATCGCACCATACACGGCATCCTGGAAATCCAGCACGCCTGGATTGGAGCCAGTTATGCCATCACAAACCATCAAATTACGTGAGTGGTAGTCACGGTGTACATACACCTGCGCCTGTGCCAATATATTTTGATTCAGCAATTCAAAAGTTTTTTGTAGATCACTTTGTTGCTTATCATCCAAAGTCACATTCAGATGTTTGGCAATGTACCAATCTGGAAACAATTGCATTTCGCGTGTGAGTAAAGCCGCGTCATAATTAGGCAACACGTCTTGCTTGCTGGCAAGTTGCAGCTTAATCAGTGCCATGTTGGCATCATGATATAGGCTACTAGCCGTATCGTTATTAAGCTGGCTTAAATAGGTTACATCGCCCAAATCAGTCAGCAATAAAAAACCACGCTCTAAGTCTTGAGCGATCACTTTAGGTACGTTGACACCTGCATCGCCAAACAACTCAGCCACTTGCACAAAAGGGGCACAATTCTCTTGTGGCGGCGGTGCATCCATGGCGATCAATGTTTTGTCTGTTAAATGGACACGGAAATAGCGCCTGAAACTCGCATCTGCCGAAGCCGTTGTCAGCTTAAAATCTGCCTGCTGTAATATCCCAGTTAACCAATCTGTCAGTTGTTGCTGTCTATTGTCTGCCACTGCTTATCCAAATCTATGTACTAATTTATATAAAGGATGCTTAAGCCCTTGTTAACGCATTGAAAAGCACACCCTTAACAAGGTACTAAATAAAGTAAGCTACTATTTATTGATTGCCAAAAAGTGCAATTTATGCGATTTTATCATTGATAAAATAAATACGTTTACCTAAAAACCTGTGTCTTCAAATCCATCCATCATCCTCGCAATCATTTCTGTGGTAATTCCATGCTAAAAAGCCGTCTTCTAAGTGGCGTTACCGCTGTTTTGTTGTTATGTAGTTTAC
Organism: Methylotenera sp.; assembly: GCA_035459705.1. GTDB lineage: Bacteria > Pseudomonadota > Gammaproteobacteria > Burkholderiales > Methylophilaceae > Methylotenera. The sequence goes on from DATHXI010000033.1 coordinate 16,648, forward strand.
GCGCCCAGGCTGAAAGCGAAACGATTATTCCTAGCAAGCCATCTAACGATGAGGCTGGGAACGGCATCGTTATCGAAGGCGACAAGCTTGAATTACACCTCGATAGAAAAATGCGCTCTATAGGTAATGCCTCTATTCATCGCGGTGCGCAGGATGTTTATGGGGATATCATTGACTATGATGTCCAAAATGATGAATTACATGTATCAGGCAATGTACGTATTGAAGTAGGCGATGCCACTCTGACCGGGCCTGACCTTCGCATGCGCCTCTCGGAAAGCATCGGCGAAATGCTTGATGCTTCCATCATCTTGACGAAGCCTGCTGAGCTGAGTTTGCAACAATCTCGCGCCATCAACTCAGAGACATTTTCTAAAAGACTTGGCAATTTGCAAAGTCAGCAAATCGGGGATGAAAGCACTTTCTCGATTACCGAAGACTCCGCCGCATCATTTAGCACAGTACCTGCTTCTACAAAGTCACGCGGAGATGCCAAAGCGATCTTTTTTGAAGGACAAGACAAAAAACGCTTAAAAAGTGCGCGTTATACCACCTGTGAAGCAGACGTTGATGACTGGTATATAAAAGCTAGCGAACTGGAGCTTAATGATTTCACAGACTCTGGCACTGCCAAAAATGCTTACATCGAATTCAAAGGCGTGCCTTTGCTTTATACGCCATGGATCAGCTTCTCGTTTAACAATCAACGTAAAAGTGGCCTGTTAGCACCTACGATTGGCAGTACTAGCCGCAGCGGTTTTGAAGTGCTTACTCCATTTTATTGGAATATTTCACCCAATATGGATGCAACTCTGGCAACACGCGCTCTGAGTAAACGCGGCGTTCAATTGCAAGGTGAGTTTCGCTATCTGGAAGAGAATTTTTCAGGTATCGACAATTTGGAATATCTGCCAAGCGATAGCCAGACGGATACAACACGTTACTACGCCAACCTTAAACATCAGCACAATCTAGGTCGCGGATGGTCCGCTGGCTATAGCCTTGAAAAAGTATCAGATGACCAATATTTCTCTGATTTATCAACCCGCATTGTAACCACCAGCCGCATCAACTTACCGCAACAATTCAATGTTGATTATGCTGATGATACATGGCGCTTTAATGCACTCGCACAAAAATACCAAACGTTAGATGAGATATCTTTTCCTTACGAGCGCTTACCGCAAATGACCTTAAGCGGGAATAAATACTTTGGCGATGTCGAAGCCAACCTGTACACCCAACTTGTTGCGTTTGACCGTAATAAAAACGCATCTGTAGCACCCACTGGCACACGCTATACCCTATACCCTAGCATCAGCTTACCCATGAGTAGACCATATGGTTATATCACACCAAAAATTGGTATCCATCACACCAGTTATAGCCTCAATGACGTAGCAAATAATCTTGAATCTCAAAACCGCACCTTACCGATATTTAGCTTGGATAGTGGTTTATTTTTTGATCGTGATTTCAAGGTGGTTAGTAGAAACTATACTCAAACTTTGGAACCCAGACTTTTTTATGTGTACATTCCAAGTAAAGATCAATCAAACATTCCAATTTTTGATACCAGTGAATCTGACTTAAACTTCAGTACCTTGTTTAGTGAGAACCAGTTTACTGGGAATGACCGCATCAACAATGCCAATCAAGTAAGCTTGGCTTTGACTACACGCCTCATTGACTCCAACACTGGTACGCAAAGATTATCAGCTTCAATTGGTCAACGTTATTATTTTGAAGATCAAGAAGTCGGTTTACCAGGTGCCAGTTTTAGGAAAAACAATAGTTCAGACATCATTGCGGGTCTAACTGCAAACCTCAGAAACAGCTGGAACATTGATGCATTCTGGCAATACAACACCGATGACTCTAGCGGTGTACGTACCACAATTACTAGCAGATACAAACCTGAACCTGGTAAAGCACTCAACCTGAGTTACAGTTATCGACAAGATTTACCAGGAGTCTCTACTAGCACCGTCACTGGCTCTGGTATCAACCAATTTGACATCTCAGGCCAATGGCCACTAGGCAAAGGCTGGTATGGGATTGCCCGCGTCAACTACTCTTTACGTGAGAATCAACTTATCGAAACCTTGGCAGGCATAGAGTATGATGCAGGCTGCTGGCAAACTAGAACCGTGATACAACGTGTTTCTACCGCGACTGCAGATGCCAACTACGCACTGTTTTTCCAGCTTGAGCTAGGCGGCCTTGCTTCAATTGGCGCTAACCCACTTTCAGTAATTAAGCGTAACATTCCAGGTTACGTTAGTAGCGGCCTCATCCCTGAAACTTATCAACAACCTTATTACGAGTAACTATTTTGCGTCCCTATATCCAATACTTATTACTAGCGTTTGTTGCTTTCAGCCATTTCAATGTCAATGCTGCAGAAGTTGCCAAACTTGACCGCATCGTTGCGATCGTTGATCAAACGGTCATTACAGAGCAAGAACTGGAAAGCCGAATTCGCACTGTCACGGCACAATTAAAAAAACAAGGTACAGAACTACCAGACGAAAGTACATTGCGTAAACAAATCCTGGAGCGCTTGATTTCAGATACTTTGCAATTGCAATATGCCGCACAAACAGGTCTTAAAGTTGACGATAACCAACTAAATAAGACCATAGAACGTATCGCTGAACAAAATCAAATGACACTCACTGAGTTCGGTGAAGCGCTAGCTAAAGATGGTATTAGCATGAACAAATTCAGATCAGATATTCGTAATGAGATCACCATAGCTCGCCTACGTGAACGCGAAGTAGATAGCCGTGTGAATGTGAGTGAGTCTGAAATTGATAACTTCCTGACTACTCAGGCATCTAGCAATGAAAACCAAGATGAATTTGAAATATCACACATTCTAATCCGCACACCTGAAGAAGGCGCTACTGAAGACATACAAAAAGCAAAAGCAAAAGTAGATGATGCGCTCAAGCAGCTACAAGATGGGACCACTTTCGCAAAAGTATCTGCAAGCTTTTCTGACGCCCCCAATGCGCTAGAAGGTGGTAACCTCGGCTGGAAAAGCGGTGCGCAAATGCCTACACTATTTTTAGAAACACTGAAAAATATGCAGGTCGGTGACGTTTCCCCCGCACTGCGCAGCCCAAATGGTTTTCATATTCTAAAACTCACAAATAAGCGTGGCGGCAGTTCTCCGCTGGTGATTGAGCAAACCCATGCGCGTCATATACTCATCAAGCTATCTGAGATTACCTCTGAAAAAGATGGTAAACAGAAAATGGATTCCATCAAAGAGCGCCTCGATAACGGTGAAAAATTTGAGGTACTTGCACGTCAATATTCAGAAGATGGCACAGCATCTAGCGGCGGAGACCTTGGCTGGGTAAACCCAGGAGATACTGTACCGCAGTTCGAAAAAGCCATGAACGAGCTAAAAGATAATCAAATCAGTGAGCCCGTACGCAGTCCTTTCGGCTGGCATGTGATTCAAGTACTTGAACGTCGCAAACAGGATATGAGTAAAGAGGCTGCGCGCTTAAAAGCACGTCAAGAGATTCGCTCTAAAAAGGCAGATGAAGCCTACCAAGACTGGGTACGCGAGTTGCGTGACCGTGCTTATGTTGAACTCAGACTCGAAGACAAGTTTTAATACTGCTCTACTCTCGTGACTACACAGTTACCATGCATTGCCATTACTGCCGGCGAACCAGCAGGCATTGGCCCTGATCTATGCGTGATGTTGGCGCATAGGTCGCTCAACGCCAACGTGGTAGTAATTGCAGATGAAGACATGCTCAAAGCGCGTGCTGCGCAACTTAATTTAAGCTTATCCGTCACTCCCTACACTGCACAATCAACACATAAACATCAAGGTGATGGCAGCTTAACCGTCTTACATCATCCGGTCAGTAGCCCAGTGTCGGCTGGCGTTCTAAATAAACAAAATAGCCCATATGTGCTGGAAACCTTGAGAATTGCGACGCAAACTTGTGTCACCCATGAGTTTGATGCAGTAGTCACTGCACCAGTTCATAAAGGCATCATCAATGACGCAGGTATTGCTTTTAGTGGTCACACCGAATTCTTGGCTGAACTGACCAACACGCCCCAAGTAGTAATGATGCTGGTAGGCAGCAATCTGCGCGTCGCCTTAGCCACTACGCATTTGGCATTGAAAGATGTGCCCGCAGCTATCACACGCGAAAGTCTGGAAACGACTATTCGTATCTTACACCACGATTTGATACAGAAGTTTGGACTAAAAAATCCACGTATTTTGGTTGCTGGTCTCAATCCACATGCAGGCGAAGATGGCTATCTAGGATGTGAAGAGATTGAAACCATTAACCCAGTATTAGAGAAATTACGCGCTGAAGGCATGCAACTCATAGGGGCATTACCTGCCGATACATTATTTGCCAAACACCATCTGGCAAAAGCAGATGCAGTACTCGCCATGTATCACGACCAAGGGCTGCCTGTGTTAAAACACGCCAGCTTTGGTGAAGGCGTGAATGTGACGCTTGGCCTGCCTATCATCCGCACTTCAGTCGACCACGGTACCGCGCTTGATTTAGCTGGAAAAGGCAATATCGAAATCGGCAGTATGCTCGCCGCAATCAATTTGGCAATCACACTTGCCAACAACCAATCTAACAACTTAGCAGCCTAATGAAACACATTGCAAAAAAACGCTTCGGTCAGAATTTCCTAACCGATCAAAGCATCATCAATAGTTTGGTGGAAGCGATTTCACCTAAAACTGACGACTTAATGGTAGAGATTGGTCCCGGATTAGGCGCGCTGACTAAGCCTTTATTGCGGAAACTCGATCTATTGCATGTGGTAGAAGTAGACCGCGACATTATCAGTTGGATGCAAAATGAATATGCTAAGAACTCTATTAATATTCATAATGCGGATGCTTTGAAATTTGATTTTTCCAGCTTGGGTGAAAATATCCGTGTCGTCGGAAATCTGCCGTACAACATCTCCACGCCTATTTTGTTTCACCTGTTAGATAATGTCTCACACATCACCGACATGCATTTCATGCTACAAAAAGAAGTGGTGGAACGCATGGTGGCAGAGCCGTCCACGCCAGCTTACGGTCGCTTAAGCGTGATGCTGCAATACAGTTTGCAAATGGAATATTTGTTTACCGTACCGCCAGAGGCGTTCGACCCAGCACCTAAAGTCGAATCGGCATTTGTGCGCTGCGTGCCACACGGCGCCCTGCCTTATGTTGCACATGATGAAAAATTATTTTCTCAAGTCGTACTTGCCGCTTTCGGTCAACGAAGAAAAACGCTACGAAATACTCTCAAAAACATACTAAACGACGCTGGCTTCAGCCAGTTAGGAATCGACTCACAACTGCGCGCAGAAAATCTGCATGTGGCTGATTTTGTTGCGATTACAAACTACTTATTTAACAATACCCAACCCAGTGCCTGATAGCACTCTGGCTGATATAATTCGCACTATAAAATTCAATACTTCATTATTTAGGACTTCATCTTGAGAATCATTCTTTTGGGCGCACCAGGCGCTGGTAAAGGCACACAAGCCACTTTCATCAAAGAAAAATTCAACATTCCACAAATCTCTACTGGCGACATGTTACGTGCTGCGGTTAAAGCAGGCACACCGTTAGGCTTAGAAGCAAAAAGCTATATGGATAGCGGCGGTTTGGTGCCAGATGCAGTGATTATCGGCCTGGTAAGTGAGCGCATCAAAGAAGCAGACTGCAAAAACGGCTTCTTGTTCGATGGATTTCCACGCACTATTCCACAAGCGGATGCTATGAAAAATGCCGGCGTTGGCATTGATTACGTAGTAGAAATCGACGTGCCGGATGAAGCCATTGTAGAGCGTATGAGTGGCCGCCGTAGCCACCCAGCAAGTGGTCGTACCTACCACGTGAAATTCAATCCGCCAAAAGTCGCAGGTAAAGATGATGTAACTGGTGAAGATTTGGTACAGCGTGAAGACGACAAAGAAGAAACCGTAAAAACACGGTTAAACGTGTATCACAGCCAAACTAAACCATTGGTGAAATACTATGTAGATTGGGCAAACAGCGGCTTAGCTGGAGCACCGAAACATGTGTTTGTAAATGGTTTAGGTGAGATGGAAACTATTAAGAACAATATTTTCAAAGCACTGGTATAACTTTATATCAGTTAGCCCCAAGATCAAGATTAAATTTTGGGGCCTAATTTAAGTTAGGCAGTAAATGAAGATACGTGAATTTATTGGTTTAGCTCTCTTAACTGCGGCCTTTGCTATTACGCCTTTTGGTTATTGGCTGAGTGTATATTGGTATTTTGTTGCACTAGCTCTTGCTATTCCGGGGGCTGCTCTATTTTTTACAGATAGAAATACCCGAAAATATAATTCTTCGGCAGCACTCGATGCTGATATTTTGCCAGGACCTAATGGTGGCCTTCGTGGATTTCATGGCTCTAATGCTATAGACAGTTTTCCAGATAATTCTGTTGGAGAGTAATCATATACAAGCGAGCCTGTAATTCACATTAACTCAAACGTTATCAAAATAATCAAGTCAGTATAGGATTAGTACTTTTAAACAGTGAAAGGGCAACACCATGTCTATTGGCACCGTTACATTACACCGCGTACTTACTGCTCCACCTGAAAGAATTTACCGCGCATTTCTAGATGCCGACGCCATGGCAAAATGGCTACCGCCCCATGGTTTCACATGCAAAGTACATCATCTAGATGCTAAAGTCGGTGGCACTTACAAGATGTCTTTCACTAATTTTACAACTGGCTTTGTCCATTCATTTGGCGGCAAATACCTAGAGTTGATTCCTAATCAACTAATCCGCAATACAGACGTATTTGATGACCCTAACTTGCCTGGCGAAATGATCACCACTGTTGCACTTAAGCAAGTCTCCGTTGGTACGGAGGTGAATGTCACGCAAGAAGGCATTCCTGCCGCAATTCCGGTTGAAGGTTGTTACTTAGGCTGGCAAGAGTCACTCACCCTACTAGCGCAGCTTGTGCAGGCTGAGATTCCAGACCAGTAGCAAGTAAGCCCTTAAGCCATAATCTCCGGCATTCAGCTTGCCTACTCAATAAATTGGCAAGCCTTACCTGTGGCGACCTCTCGCAACAGGTATCCACTCAAGCGCTTTATTCGTACGAGAAATCGCATTATTCACACGTCAAAGGTATAATTCCAAGTTATATCTCCATCAATTCAACATTTTAAGAATAACGCGCCCATGCAACAGCAGTACCCATTTAAAGATATCGAACAACAAGCCCAAAACGACTGGGAAACCAACCAAGCCTTTTCTGCCAGCGAAACATCCGACAAGCCGAAATACTACTGCCTGTCCATGTTTCCATACCCTTCTGGCCGTTTGCACATGGGTCATGTGCGCAACTATACGATTGGTGACGTACTAAGCCGCTTCCATAAAATGAAGGGCTTTAACGTCATGCAACCTATGGGTTGGGATGCGTTTGGCTTGCCTGCTGAAAATGCCGCGATTAAAAACGAAACTGCCCCAGCAGCTTGGACTTATAGCAACATCGAGCACATGAAAACCCAGCTTAAACAGTTAGGTTTAGGCGTGGACTGGAACCGCGAGATTGCGACTTGCAAGCCAGAATATTACAAATGGGAACAATGGCTGTTCACCGAGCTATTCAAAAAAGGCCTGATTTATAAAAAAACTTCTACCGTGAACTGGGACCCTGTTGACGGCACTGTACTTGCCAATGAGCAAGTGATTGATGGTCGCGGCTGGCGTAGCGGTGCGTTGGTTGAAAAGCGTGATATTCCGCAGTATTTCATGAAGATTACTGCCTATGCAGAAGAGTTGTTAAACGACCTAGACAAATTAGACGGCTGGCCGGAACAAGTGAAAACCATGCAACGTAACTGGATAGGCAAAAGCTACGGTTGCGAAGTCGAGTTCCCTATCGTCGGTCGACCTGACAATTTAAAACCAGGCAACTTAAAAGTTTACACCACTCGCCCGGATACCTTAATGGGCGCGACTTATGTGGCAGTGGCTGCAGAGCATGCGCTTGCCACTTTAGCTGCACAAAACAACCCTGCTTTAGCTGAGTTTATCGCTGAATGTAAACGCGGCAGCGTGGCTGAGGCTGATGTAGCCACCGCAGAGAAAAAAGGTATGGCCACCGGTTTATTCGTCACGCATCCATTAAATGGCGAGCAATTACCAGTGTGGGTAGCGAACTATGTATTAGCAAGCTACGGCGAAGGCGCAGTGATGGCCGTGCCAGCACATGATGAGCGCGATTTTGAATTCGCAAAAGAATACAGCTTGCCAATTAAAGCCGTCATCAAAAATACCGATAATGACGTTTTGCCAATGACAGAACATGGTGTTTTATTTGACTCCGCTGAGTTCGATGGCTTGGACTTTGAGCAATCTTCAGATGCAATCTCATCTGCATTAAGTGCAAAAAACTTAGGCAAAAAACGTACGCAATACCGCTTACGTGACTGGGGTGTTTCACGCCAACGTTACTGGGGTTGCCCAATTCCTATCGTACATTGTGCTAGCTGCGGCGAAGTACCAGTGCCATTAGCGCAATTGCCAGTAGTGTTGCCAGAAGATGTGAAAATGGATGGCGTAGGTTCACCAATCAAGAAAGACCCAAGTTTTTACGAAACCATCTGCCCTACTTGCGGCGGCAAAGCAACGCGTGAAACCGACACGCTAGACACGTTCTTTGAGTCTTCATGGTATTTCGCTCGTTATGCGAGCTTTGACAGCAATACAGCAATGGTCGATGAGCGCGCTAACTATTGGCTGCCGGTTGACCAATATGTAGGCGGCATTGAACATGCAATTCTGCATTTACTTTATGCGCGCTTCTTTAACAAGTTGATGCGTGACGTAGGCTTAATCAAGAATGATGAACCGTTTACCAACTTGCTCACGCAAGGCATGGTGCTTAAAGATGGCTCCAAGATGAGTAAATCTAAAGGCAACACCGTCGACCCACAAGAGTTGATTGATACTTACGGCGCCGATACCGCACGCTTGTTCATGATGTTTGCGGCACCGCCTGAGCAATCTCTTGAATGGGCTGACAGTGGCGTAGAAGGCGCGAACCGCTTCTTGCGTCGTCTTTGGAAAGCCGTGTATGACCACGTAAATTTAGGTGAAACCACTGCTTATACAGCAGGTGAATTAAGTACAGAACTCAAGGCAATCCGTTTGCAATTACACCTGACGATTGAAAAAGTCGCGGATGACTATGGCCGCCGTCACAGTTTTAACACAGCGATTTCTTCTGTGATGGAACTGATGAATGCACTAGCTAAAGTTGAAGGCACGGATGAAGTAACACGCCAAGTCCGCCAGGAAGTTTTACAGAATGTTGCCTTATTGCTCTCACCTATCGTGCCGCATATTTGCCAAGCGCTATGGGCAGAACTTAAACCTAATAGCCACATTCTAGATGCTGGCTGGCCAGCGGCTGACAAAGCAGCGATGGTGCAAGATACATTGGAATATGTGATTCAGGTGAATGGTAAGTTGCGTGGTAGCATTACGGTAGCGAAAACTGAAAGCAAAGAAGCACTTGAAAAGTTAGCAGTTGAGCAGCCTTGCGTACAAAAATTTATCGAAGAAAGTATGACGGTGCGTAAGATCATCGTGGTACCAAACAAACTCATTAACGTCGTTGTGGGATAGACACCATGCAAAACTTTCGTTCTCTACTGATGCATCGCTCAAATAGTTTAGTGCTGTTACTGGCGCTCACACTGGCTGCGTGCGGCTTCCAACTGCGCGGGGCGGCTGACCTTTCATTCAAAACCCTGTACATTCAAGGTCCTAAGCTCAGTATTTCAAGGGAGCTTCAGCAATCATTCAAAGCCAATGGCATTCAAGTGGTAGCGACGGCTGAAGAGGCTGAGCTATTGCTAGAGTTGGTAAATGAGGTCAATGAGAAACGTATTTTGTCTTTAAGCGGTGGTGGCTTGGTACGTGAATATGAGCTTAATTACAGTGTGAATTTTAGAACACGAGAGCCTGCCAACCCACTCTGGGGCCCTGTACAAACGGTGCAAGTACGGCGTGATTTCTCGTACAACGATAATGCGCTCCTAGGTAAATTAGACGAAGAGGCGAAGTTGAATACTGACATGCGTAAAGATGCTGTGCGTGAAGTGTTACGTCGATTAACCGCCATTCAAATCACGGCAAAATAATCGGCTATTGATTAGCTATGCGTTTAGCACAGTCACAACTAGACTCACATCTCAAACAGGGTTTAAAACCACTTTATGTTTTAGTTGGTGATGAGCCGCTTGCGCAGCGTGAAAGCTTAGATGCCATCCGCGCTGCGGCACATACGCAAGGCTTCGATGAGCGCACTGGCTTAACGGTTGAGCGTAATTTCAATTGGCAACAGATTCAATCCTACGGCCAGTCAATCTCCCTTTTCTCCAGTCGACGATTACTGGAAATCACTATTCCATCTGGAAAACCTGGTGTTGAAGGTGGAAAGGCGTTGCAGGCGCTGGCTAATCAACCTATTCCAGACACGACTGTAGTGATTATTTTGCCGGCTTTGGAGCGTGAAGCCAAAAATAGCGCATGGTTTACTGCACTTGAAAATCAAGCAATTAGCATCACTTTAGCTGAGGTAGATGTAGCCAACCTGCCAAAATGGATTGCCAACCGATTAGCTGCACAAGGGCAGCAAGCCAGTGCCGAAACCTTACACTTTTTAGCCCATCAAGTGGAAGGCAACTTATTAGCCGCCAATCAAGAAGTGCAAAAACTGGGGTTGTTATACCCCAAAGGTGACTTAAGCGATGAGATTGTGCGCGAGGCTGTGCTCAACGTATCGCGCTATGATGCTTTTCAATTAGGTGAAGCTGTACTGGCAGGTGACACGGCGCGCACTGTGCGCATACTGCAAGGCTTGCAAGATGAGGGGGAGAATGCGGTTGCAGTCATGAATCCGCTCATGTGGGTGTTGCGCCCTTTGGTACGCATCAAGCAAGCTGAGATACGTGGTGAGAATGTGATGAACGCCATGACCAATGCGCGCATCTATGGTGACAGGCAATCGCTAGTCAAGCGTGCACTGACAAGGTTGAACTTACGTCAGCTAGAAGCCGCCTTACAGAAACTGGCCGATATCGACAAAACCGCTAAAGGTGTGATGCAGGGTGACGCTTGGTTAGAAATCTCAAGACTGTGCTTTGGTTTGGCAAAAGTGCGTGGGCGTTAATCAATAGCTTGACTCTTAAAATTAGCTGATTGCTTTCAAATTGGCGTATCTTTTGGCAAAAAAGTATAATCAAACAATGAATATTAAAGACTACATGCAAAACATTGGTGTCGAAGCCCGCAAAGCCTCGCGCATGATGGCGAGTGCCGATACCGATACAAAGAACAAAGCATTACATGCCATTGCAAAAGCAATCTTGCGTGAATGCGCTACCCTACTCGCTGCAAACAAGCTTGATTTGGATGCGGCAAAAGCAAATGGGCTAGACAGCGCGATGCTGGATAGACTCACGCTTACCGAAAAATCCATCAAAAGTATGGCCGAAGGTTTAAGGCAGATTGCTGACCTTGCTGACCCAATCGGCGAAATGACTGATTTCAAATACCGCCCAAGCGGCATCCAAATAGGCAAGATGCGCGTACCACTAGGTGTGATTGGTATCATTTACGAAGCACGTCCTAATGTAACCGCGGATGCCGCCGGGCTTTGCATCAAATCTGGCAATGCGGCGATTTTGCGTGGCGGCTCTGAAGCCATCAATTGTAACCAGGCACTTGCGAAGCTTGTGCACGAAGGTTTGGCGGCAGCTGGTTTGCCAGAATCTGCAATTCAAGTGGTGGAGACTACAGACCGCGCTGCCGTAGGTGAGCTCATTACTATGAAACAATATGTGGACGTCATCGTTCCACGCGGTGGCAAGGGCTTGATTGAACGCATCTCTAACGACGCGCGCATCCCTGTGATTAAACACCTGGATGGCAATTGTCACGTCTATGTGGATGACGAAGCCGACTTTGATAAAGCGCTACGAATTTTAGAAAACAGCAAAACGCAACGCCTTGGTACCTGTAATACGGCAGAGTCTTTGTTGATTGCGCGTTCGGTTGCCAAACAAATGCTGCCAAAATTGGCAGACATGCTGACTGCGCACGGCATTGAAATTCGTGGCTGTAGCGAAACATTAGCCCTAGTGAAACAAGCAAAACCAGCTACCTTAGAAGATTTCTATACCGAATATCTGGATGCGATCATCTCCTGCAAAGTGGTCACCGACTTGGATGAAGCAATTGCGCACATCAACCAACATTCATCTCAACATACTGAAGCGATCGTGACTGAGAACTACACCAAGGCACGTCGTTTTTTACGTGAAGTGGATTCCAGCAGCGTGATGGTGAACGCATCAACACGCTTTGCAGATGGCTTCGAATATGGCTTGGGTGCTGAAATCGGCATCTCGACTGACAAACTGCATGCGCGTGGGCCTGTAGGTTTGGAAGGACTAACATCGCTTAAATATGTAGTATTAGGCGATGGTCACGTGCGCGCCTAGCAATACCTTTATTTTAATGACTCAAGGTATTTAAAGTTGAAAGTAATTGGCCTGCTAGGGGGCACTTTCAACCCCATCCATTTCGGTCACTTGCGCATGGCGCAGGAACTCGCAGATGCTTTCGAGTTAAACGAAGTACGCTTTATTCTTGCTGCCCAACCTCCACATAAACCTCTACCCAGCGCAAATGCGGAACATCGTAAAGCGATGGTCAATTTGGCGATTGCTGATAATCCATTATTCAAGCTAGATACTCGCGAACTAGACCGTACCGGCGCTTCTTATACAATTGACACTCTGATTAGTTTGCGCGAAGAGTTAGGTGCAGAAGTCAGCCTTGTATTATGCATGGGATCCGACGCTTTCCGGAAACTCGACACCTGGCATCGCTGGCAAGAGCTTCTGGATTACTGTCACATCGCTTTAGTGCAACGCCCGCTCAGCTCTTCAGAAACATTACCCAAAGTACTGGAAACTTTTCTAGTTAATCATTACTCAGAGCATAGCGAAGATTTGCATGACAGTCATGCAGGGTACATTATCATGCAACAGATTACAGCTTTGGACATTTCTTCCACTGCTATTTGCCATCAATTAAAACATGGTCAGTCAGTACGATATCTGTTGCCAGAGAAGGTGATTGCTTATTTACATGAGCACGCACTTTATCAAAACAACCTCAAAAAGGAACCTCATGGTTAACCAAGCAAGTCATACAAAAATAGATTGGAAAGGTCTTGCTTGGCAGTATCTGTTCTTCTGGTATTTTTCTGGTGTTGTACATCTCATTATTTTCGCAACTGGTACTGCTGGCTTTCTCGGTATACGCGCGGCTATCTACATGAGCACATTGTGGCTCATCCCCACCCTACTTTTCCCACAACAAACACGTAGAATCGCGGCAGTCATCGGCTTGATATTGCTGCCTTTTGCGCTAACCAGTTTAGGCTATTTATATATCTACCATCAGGAATTCTCGCAAAGCGTTCTTTTCATCATCTTTGAATCCAATTTTGCAGAATCATCAGAATATGTAGCAAGCTATTTTAGCTGGGGCTTACTCGCTTGCCTTTTAATCTATACCACCGGTGCATTTCTAATATGGCAGCGTATCCGTCCCGTTATTTTGCCTAAACGCGGGATGAATATGCTATTTATACTGATCGGCCTGCTATTGGTGACGCCTTTTGCGAAAAACATGCTCATTAAAGACCACTCATTTGGAGGCACTGTTGACCGAATCGCGCAGAATATGGAACCCGCAGCACCATGGCAAATCATTGTCGGCTACGTTGAATATCGCAAGCAACTACAGAATATGCAGTCACTGCTGACCCGTGCCTCTCACGTTGCACCGCTTAAAGACCTCAAAAACGGTACCAACCAAGCTTCTACGCTGGTTTTGGTGATCGGTGAATCCACCAACCGTCAGCGCATGAGTCTTTATGGCTACCCACGAGATACAACGCCCAAGCTGGATAGTATCAAAGACCAGCTCTACACGTTTACCAATGTCATTTCACCGCGGCCTTACACCATCGAAACTTTGCAGCAGGTGCTGACTTTCGCAGATCAGGAACAACCTAATCGCTATATGGATACGCCGACTATCATGAACATGATGAAACAGGCTGGTTATAAAACTTTCTGGATCACCAATCAGCAAACCATGACGGCACGCAACACCATGCTCACAGCCTTCTCCAAACAGACTGACCAGCAGTTTTACCTTAACAATAACCGCAGCCAGAATGCCAAGCAGTACGATGACGTCGTGTTCGAACCATTCAGGCAAGTACTAAAAGATAGCAGCGATAAAAAATTCATCGTCGTGCACCTGTTAGGCACTCACATGAAGTATGAATATCGCTATTCGGAAGACTACGCCAAGTTCACGGATCGTGAACAGGTACCAGCCTGGGTCAAGAATGGTGAAGAACTTGAGGCTTACAATAGTTACGATAATGCCGTGCTTTTCAATGATTACGTGGTATCGACACTGATCGACTTAACCAACAAACAAAGCCAAAATAAAAACAGCCTACTGCTCTATTTGTCGGATCACGGCGAAGAAGTGTACGATGAGCAGCAAGCCAATTTCAAAGGCCGTAATGAAGCCGCACCAACAGCAGCTATGTATACCGTACCATTTATTATGTGGGCATCGCCTGTCTGGAAAGCGCAACATGATTCAGTGGCACGGGCATCATTGGATCGCCCTCTTATTAGCTCCAGTCTCATTCACACCTGGGCTGAACTCGCGAACTTACACTTTGAAGAATGGGATCAGTCCAAAAGCATCATCAATCCTGCATTCAAACCACGGCAACGATTGATTGGCGACCCTTACAACAAAAAGTCATTACGTGATTTCGATCAACTGATTAAAGCCAATGCAAGCGCTATACATTAACGTTATCAAATGTAAAATTTGATCGAAAAAATAATTAATAAAACTAGTTGGTTATGTATTTCATCGTTCTGAAAGAGCCATTATGTTAAAAAGTCGCTCACATTATCGTCCTTTCAAATGGCTGAGTTCATTTGTCGTTGCGCTAACCTTGCTGTTACCTTCCTGCGGCACGAATCCGGTTACCAAAAAACGTGAGTTTCAACTTGTTTCAGAGGCGCAGGAAATCTCTATCGGTACACAAAATTACTCGCCAGCGCGCCAGTCGCAAGGTGGTGATTACATACTAGACAAAGAACTGACTGCTTATGTACAAAGCGTAGGCAACAAATTAGCTGCAGTTTCTGACCGCAAACTCCCCTATGAATTTACGGTAATCAATGACTCAGTGCCAAACGCCTGGGCCATGCCCGGCGGCAAAATCGCATTCAACCGTGGGCTACTTTATGAGTTAAACAGTGAGGCCGAACTTGCCGCCGTAATGGGGCATGAATTGGTACATGCCGCAGCAAGACACGGTGCACAAGGTATGGAACGCGGCATATTCATGCAAGGTGCCATGATTGCGGTGGGCATGGCAACGCAAGACAATAACTATGCCAATCTGATTGTAGGAGGTGCGCAAGTTGGGGCACAGTTAGCCACTAGCAAATACGGTCGTGATGCTGAAACTGAGGCTGATTTTTACGGTATGCAGTATATGAAAAAAGCGGGTTACGACCCGGCAGCGGCAGTCACCTTACAAGAAACCTTTGTGCGCTTAAGTGCAAACCGTGAGAGTAACTTTATTGAGGGCTTGTTCGCGAGCCACCCTCCTTCAAATGCACGTGTGGCAGCTAACAAAGTAACACTTACACAATTAGGCGCTGGCGGCAATTTGGGCAAAGAGGTCTATGCACAAAAAGTAGCCAAGCTGAAGTCTACGCAAGGTGCCTATAAAGCCTATGACGAAGCGGTAAAGGCATTGAGTGAAAAGAATATAGAGAAAGCTACAACGCTTGCTAAACAAGCCATTGCTGGTGAACCGCGTGAAGCACGCTTTCAGGAGCTACTAGGCGACATTGCATTAACGCAAAAGAAAACGCCAGAGGCCGTAGCCTATTACGATAAAGCGATTCAATTGCAGCCAGAATACTTCAAGCCCCATGTACAAGCGGGTGTTGCACTCTTCAACATGGGTCGCAAGGCTGAAGCCGAAAAGTATTTAATTAAAAGTAATGCATTATTACCAACAGCACCTAGCCATTATTTGCTTGGAAAAATGGCAGAAGAACGTGGCGATTTAACCAATGCCCTTAAAAATTACGAGGTTGCAGCCGGTTCAAACTCAGAGATCGGCAAACAATCTACCTCGGAATATGTACGTTTAGATCTTCCACAACGCCCAGCTAAATATCTGCAAGCTGGGCCGCAAGCCGACAGCAATGGTAATTTATATGCAGTGGTACAAAACCCTACGTCACACAGTGTGAATCGCGTGCGTGTCAGAGTAGTGCAATACGATGCTAAAACAGGTCGCGCCATCGGACAAAGCCAACCATTATTGATTAACACGGCGATAGCGCCTAACAAACGTGGCCAAGTGGCAGTGAGTGGTGTAAAACTGAAAACACAGCAGGAAGTACAGCTTTACAAAGTAGTGATTGAATCTGCAGAACTTCAAAAATAGAAATTAAAGACTAAGTATCACTTTGCTGTGCCAACGCACCACACTTAAACAAGGTGCGGATATCCGCTGTTGTAAGCTCGTTAGATTTTCTTCGAACATTGCCATGTTCGGCTCGATTTCATTAGCAACCCAGCCGGCAAGCTCTAACCCACGCGCCTGAATCGCTTCAACTGTAAGTAGTGCATGGTTAATACAACCCAACCTCATGCCAATAACCAGGATGATTGGCAGATCAAGTTTCACAGCTAAGTCAGCTAACGTTTGCTGTTGGTTGATAGGGACCAAGAAGCCGCCAGCACCTTCAATAATCACCACCTCTGCCAGCAACTTTAGTTGCTGATATGCATCAGCAATCACTTCCAGACGCATATCCACCCCTGCTTGCTCCGCTGCTATGTGTGGCGCAATGGCTGGCACAAAACGATATGGGTTAATCAAATCTAATGATGCATGTACATTGCTAGCGGCACTTAGGGCAACTACGTCATCATTCAATAATTCGCCCTGTTGATTCAACTCACAGCCTGAAGCAATCGGTTTCATGCCTACGGTTTTAAAACCCGCATCGACAAAGTGTCGCACCAAAGCACTCGCCACGTAGGTTTTTCCTACATTGGTATCAGTGCCCATAATGCAATATGAGTTGAAATATGACTGTGTCATAAAGTCTATTACTTATGTCTAGGTTTGAAGGTCACAGGAGACACACCTTCGCCCAGATTAACTTTCTCTTGAGCTTTCCAGGCGTGTCCGTACACCACCTCGAACGTAGCTGGCAACTTACCATCGGTGCGAAACTGTTCGTAAGCCGCTTCTAATTTTTGCAAAAAACCACGACCTTGCAGACCACGCGCACGACCATCGGTTGCATTATGCGCACCAATACTTTTCAAGTCGCGCATAACGCTTTTTACATCATCATAAGTCAATGTGAAGCGCTCAACATCCAGCACTGGCGCACTGAATCCAGCACGTACCAAGGCATCACCAATGTCATGCATGTCAATGAATCTATTCACACTGGTGTGGTGACTTTCATCTACACCTTGCGGGCTGGTGGCAACTCGCAACTCTTTTAAAGTATCAGGGCCAAAGGTGCTAAACATAAGCAATCCTTCTGGTTGTAGAACGCGATGGAACTCTTGGAAAGCCATATCTAAATCATTACACCATTGAATCGCTAGGTTTGACCAGACAAAACCTATGGAGCTATTGGCTAGCGGTAAGGATTCAATATCGGCGCATAACAGACTTTGCCCTGATATCCCGAGTAAGCTTTTAACTGTGTTTGTGAAACCCGTATTGCGTGTTTTCTGCACCATTTTGTACGCAAAATCGAGTGAAACCACTTGCGACCTAGGAAAACGTTTTTGTAGTGCATGACTGGCAGCACCAGTGCCACAGCCCGCGTCCAGTATAACTTTGGGGCTTATCTTTACTAAATCTAATCGACTCAGCATTTCTTCACGTACTTGTTTCTGTAGCACCGCCGCTGCATCGTAGGTATCCGCGGCGCGTCCAAACGAAGCGCGAGCACGCTGCTTATCGATATGATAGTAATCGCGCGTCATATTAGTTCTATCTATGCTTCGACTGGTTCTAAGAACTGAATGACGGCATCAATAAACTGCTCTTGATGCGATAAGAACGGTGCGTGCGAAGCGCCTGCCATCACGCGTAGATAACCATGCGGTAGGTTCTGCATCATCCAATGTGCAGCTTGTACCGGCGCCAAAGTGTCGCGGTCACCATGAACCAAGAGTGTCGGCTTTCTTAAATTTGCGACTTCGGCACGTAAATCAGTTTCTAACAATATATTCAGCGCTTTTTGTAGCGTTTGTGTAGTTGGCACTGGGCGCTCAGCAAACTTGCTACGCAATAGCTTTACCGTACTTCTTGCGTCTTTAGAGCCCATACACTGCAAGGTTAAAAACTGCGTCATAGTGTTGTGATAGTCGGCATTGACGTTATCGGCAAAGTTTTTAAAAATCTCAGGTGAGATTCCAACTTGCCAATCTTCCTTGTTCACAAAAGAAGGCGTTGCACCCACTAGCACCAACCTGCGCACCATATCGGGACGATCTAAAGCAATACGCATCGCCACTTGTCCGCCTAAAGACCAGCCGACGATATCTGCGTTAGCAGGCAGCATTTCTGCCACTTTTTCTGCAACTGCGTGCAGATGGAATGGCTCGATCGGCCGACTCAAACCCATACCGGGCAAGTCGACCAAATGCAGCGTGAAATGTTTGCTGAGTCTTTTGACAATAGGTTGCCACACTGCACCATGCATGCCCCAACCATGTAGCAGTACCAGATTTGGGCCAGCGCCTATCGATGCGATGTGAATATTGGCGGGGATAACGTTCATAGAATACTTTCAGCATGGTGAATCGCTTCTATCAGTTTTTTAATGTCGTCCAAAGTATGTGCTGCCGAAAGCGAGATGCGTAGCCTGCCTGTGCCAACCGGTACTGTTGGTGGACGAATGGCAGGCACTAATATACCCTGTGTTTGTAAATACTCACTTAGTGCCAATACCTCTAAGTTACCACCAACTACTAAGGGCTGCACTGAAGTATCTGAAGGCATTAACTGCCACTTGGTGAGTTTTAAATGATCTTTAAGATAGGTTATCAAACTCTGCAAATGCGTACGTAAATCGTCGCCCTGCTCTATCAAGCGTACAGATTCAGAAAGCGTAGCAGACAATGCTGGTGGCGCAGGTGTTGAATACACATAGCTGTTGGCTTTTTGAATCAAGTAATCAATCACCACTTGCTCACCTGCAACAAAAGCACCTGCCACGCCGGCAGCTTTACCAAGGGTCGCCATCATAATGATGCGTGGCGATTTCAGCTTGAAGTGACTCAAACTACCTTTGCCGTGCTCACCCAATACGCCAAAACCATGTGCATCATCGATGTACAGGTAGGCATCATACTTTTCGCACAGCGCTAAGTATTCAGGCAGTGGCGCAATATCGCCATCCATGCTGAACACCGCATCAGCTGCAATCAGCTTGTGCTTCGCAGTGCTTGCTTGCAATAACTTCTCAAGTGCTACTACATCATTATGTGGAAAGCGATGAAACTCTGCGCGTGATAAATAAGCGCCTTCATTCAAGCAGGCGTGATTCAGTTTATCGGCAAATATCGCATCATGGCGCCCCATGAGCGCGCCTATCACGCCGATGTTCGCCATATAGCCAGTCGAGAACAACAAGGCAGCAGGCATCTCAACGAACTTCGCGAGTTGCTTTTCCAGATCGTCGTGATAGCGATGATGGCCAGTAATCAGGTTCGATGCGCCGCTACCAACACCAGAGTCACCGGCGGCTTTTTGCATCGCCGCAATTAACTCTGGACGATTTGCCAAACCTAGGTAGTCATTACTGCAAAATGATAAAAAGTGTTTGTTGTTGGCGACAATATGCTCGGCCTGTGGTGAATCCAACAAACGCCGCTGGCGCAACAGGCCTTCTGCTTCCCGTTTTTTAAGTTCGTTATGTAAGGTTGTGAGCATATTATTTATTCGCTATATAAAACCACAGTTCGCAGATGAGACTAGGCGGCGACAAGCGAACGACGAAGACAGTACATTTCAGTACGGCTAGGAGTGAGCGCGAAAGCCAACAAAGTATCATCCATGAAATGTAGTTTTATATTTTATTGATACCAAGTTTCGCAAACAATTTTTTATCAGTTTCAGCCTCCGGGTTGCCGGTAGTGAGCAATTTCTCGCCGTAAAAAATACTATTGGCACCTGCGATAAAACATAAAGCCTGAATACCTTCATGCATGCTTTGACGACCTGCTGATAAACGCACGAAGCTATTTGGCATGGTGATGCGCGCTGCAGCAATGGTACGCACAAATTCGATTGGATCTAGCTCATCCGTACCATGCAATGGCGTACCTTCAACTTGTGTAAGCAGATTGATAGGTACACTCTCCGGTGGGCGCTCCATGTTTGCAAGTTGCGCCAATAACCCAGCGCGTTGGTTGCGTGATTCGCCCATACCAATAATGCCACCACAACAGACGTTGATATCAACGCTGCGTACACGATCTAAAGTTTCTAAGCGGTCTTGATAAGTACGTGTTGTAATCACATCACCATAAAACTCAGGTGCAGTATCAAGATTGTGATTGTAATAATCTAGCCCTGCGTCTTTTAACTGCTCAGCCTGGCCTTCTTTTAACATACCCAAAGTAGCGCATGTTTCCAAACCCATTGCTTTCACTTCGGCAATCATTTTCAGCACTGGCTCTAAGTCGCGCTGTTTCGGACCGCGCCAGGCAGCGCCCATACAGAAGCGGCTTGCACCGTTATTCTTTGCCTCTTGCGCTGCTGCAAGCACGTCATCCAACTTCATTAAAGGCTCATTTTCAACATCGGTGTGATAACGCGCCGCTTGCGGACAGTAGCCACAATCTTCTGAGCAACCACCGGTTTTAATGGATAGCAAAGTGCTGACTTGCACTGCATTGGGGTCAAAATTAGCACGATGTACCGTTTGCGCTTGATGCATCAAATCCGCGAATGGCAGCTCAAATAATGCGACAATATCATCTACACTCCAACGATTGACCGTTGTGGTGTCACATGTTTTTGCTAGGTTTGCTTTAAGATTGTCTGTACTAATGATAGATTCTTTGGTGATAGATTCTTGTCTTGTTTCAAGCATTTGCAGCTTCCTTATAATGGGCACATGACCAGATTATCCGCATGTACTAACTTGATTTCTATAGAGATTATACCTTGTCAATGAAATACATCACAAGCACTAAACATTAGATTAAAATTTAATCAGATGTTTTTAAAGTCAATTCTAGAACAATATTGTTTACTCTGCGCTAGCTATAACGGTAGCGAGCTAGGCATATGCGAGGCATGTCGTACCGACCTGCCATGGCATACATCACCACAATGCCCACAATGCGGACTTTTATCAGATGGTTTAACCTGCGGCAGCTGCCTAAATTCGGCACCACATTATGATGCAACGCGTGCACTTTTTACCTACGATTTTCCAGTTGACCGCTTGCTGCAACACTACAAATACAAGGATATGCTGCATCTTGCCAACGCTTTCGCCACCCTTTTACATCAGAAAAAGTTATCTCACCCAATAAACCCCAACAAGATTGACCTTATTATTCCGATGCCCATGCATGATAAACGCCTGCAAGAGCGAGGCTTTAATCAAGCCTTAGAAATAGCGCGTGTCATCGCCAAAAATACACATATCAAACTAGATTACACCGCATGCCAACGTACCAAACTCACACCACCTCAAGCCAGCTTACCGTTAAAAGACCGTATTAAAAATATCCGTGGCGTATTTAGTTGTCCAAAAAGTTTGCATGGCCTGAATATCGCTTTAGTCGACGATGTCATGACGACGGGCGCTAGTTTGAATGAACTCGCAAGCACTTTAAAACAAGCAGGTGCTGCTCATGTAGAATGCTGGGTAATTGCACGAACGTTACCCAAATAAAAACTTAGCTGCAACATGAAGAAAGCACAAAATAATGACAAAAAAATTATGCTTTATTACCTTGCTGTTTCTTGGCGTTCCGACCATCACTTTAGCTGCAGCAGATCTAGATCGCGCCATGCGCAACCCCAATAATTGGGCTTATCCGCGTGGCCAATACAACAACCAAGGCTATAGCGAACTCAGCCAAATCAACACTCGTAACGTCAAAAATCTAAAACTTGCCTGGACATTTTCAACAGGTGTTAATCGTGGTCATGAAGGTGCGCCACTGGTAATAGACGGAGTGATGTATGTGCATACTGCATTCCCAAACAACATCTATGCCCTAGATCTTAACAATGACCAAAAGATTATTTGGTCATACTTTCCCAAGCAAGAACCGCGTACCCAAGCTGTATTGTGTTGTGACAATGTAAATCGAGGCTTAGGTTTTGGTGATGGCAAAATTTATCTACAGCAAAACAATGGCGTACTCGTGGCACTTAATGCCAAAACCGGTAGTGTGGAATGGCAAGTGCAGGTGAATGATCCCAAAACTGGCGCAAGCAATACCAATGCACCACAAGTCATTAAAGATAAAGTGCTGACAGGCTGTGCCGGCGGTGAGTTTGGTGTGCGCTGCTTTATGGCCGCGTATTACTTAAAGGATGGTGCACTGGCTTGGAAAGCGTATAGCACCGGGAGTGATGCCGATGTGTTGATTGGCACTGGCTTCAATCAAGAGAACCCACAATACAGCGCACTCAATGTGTATGAAAATATTAACGGTGGCAATGTAATAGGCGGGTCATTTAAACCAATTGCGAATGACCAACTCAAAATCAATGAGCCAGAATTAGGCGTTCGCACATGGTTAAAACCACAAGCAGTGCAGGATGGCTGGCAAAATGGCGGCGGCGCGGTGACGGGCTATTTCAGTTATGACGCCAAAACCAATCTTGTGTATTACGGCACAGGTAACCCAGGCGTATGGAACCCAGATGTACGCCCCGGTGACAACAAATGGGCGAGCAGTGTTTTTGCCAGAGATGTGGATACAGGTATGGCTAAATGGGCCATGCAAACCACGCCACATGATGAGTGGGATTATGATGCGACCAATGAAGTGATTTTGTTTAATCAAGGCAAGAAAACTTACGCTACCCAAATTAACAAAAATGGCTTTATCTATACTTGGCAAGCCGATAACGGCACTTTAATTGCCGCAGAGAAAGTGCATCCCTTTGTGAATTGGGCAACAAGCGTAGATTTGAAAACGGGCGTGCCTATTAAGGATGCAAGATATAGCACCCACCAGGATTACAACATGAAAGGTGGATGTCCAAGTTCTTTTGGTGCAAAAGGAATTAACCCAGCAGCTTATTCGCCCAAATTAAAATTAATTTTTGCACCCATTAATTACTTATGCATGACTTATGAACCTGTTCAATCTAAATATGTGCTAGGGCAACCTTGGGTAGGTGCAACTATCACCAAATTTCCAGCTATCCAACCCAACTATCCTTATTCAGGAATAACAGCATGGGATGTAATAACAAATAAAGTTAAATGGTCAAATAATCAAAAATATGTAACGACTTCTGGCTTGCTTGCTACTGCGGGTAATTTAGTTTTTTACAATGCGGGTGACCGCTGGTTTAAAGCTTTAAAAGCAGAGTCTGGCGAAGAGTTATGGCAGTTTCAGGTCGGTTCGCCTATTATTGGCAACCCTTTTAGCTATCAAAATAAAGGCAAGCAATATATTGGAGTAATGGCGGGACTTGGCGGTCTTCTGAGTCAATTAAGCTACTGGGGAGAACCAACTCATGTGGCTTGCTCACCTGGTATGTACGACCATTCTTTTGAAAAAGGTTACATTGACTCTAGTGGTGGATGCTATTTGGGAGGTCAATCTAAAATGATAGGTGCAGGTTCGCTTCATATCTTCAGCCTATAAACCTAACCCCGTCATTCCCGCGTAGGCGGGAATGACGAGTAAAGAAAGTATATCTAAATGTTCACCATCGTTTTATTCGAGCCTGAAATCCCGCCCAACACCGGTAACATCATTCGCCTATGCGCCAATACCGGTGCGGACTTACATCTGGTGAAGCCACTTGGCTTTACACTGGAAGACAAGCAACTCAAACGTGCGGGCTTGGATTACCACGAGTTTGCCAGCTTGAAAGTGCATGAAAATTGGGCCGACTGCAAAGCAGCATTGGCAGGAAAGCGCTTATTCGCCATCACCACCAAAGGCAGCACGCGCCATAGTGATATTCAATTTAAAGCAGGGGATGTATTTGTATTTGGTCCAGAAACTCGTGGGCTACCTGAAGAAATACGCAGTGAATTTACCGCAGAACACCGAGTACGTTTACCAATGTTGCCGAATAGTCGTAGTTTGAATCTATCGAACTCTGCCGCAGTATTATTGTATGAAGCGTGGCGACAAATTGGATTTGAAGGTGGTGTTTAGTTATTGATGCCTTCGGCTTTCTGATTGCGACCCAACAAGTCCATTACCGCTGCCTTCGCGCTTTTACCACTAGTGAGTGCCTGATTGACTTCATACGTAATCGGCATATCCACATTCATTTTATTAGCGCGGCGAATCACCTCAGCCGTGGTATTAACGCCTTCAGCCACATGTCCTAAGCCTTTCAAAATATCAGCCAAGGATTTACCGCTAGCTAATTGCAGACCCACTTCACGGTTTCTTGAGTATTGCCCCGTACAGGTTAATATCAAATCGCCCGCGCCGGCCAAGCCCATAAAGGTTTCAGGTGATGCGCCTAAAGCCATGCCAAAGCGTGTCATTTCAGCTAAGCCACGTGTAATCATCGCGGCACGCGCATTATTACCGAAGCCCATGCCATCACTAATGCCTGCCGCAATTGCCATCACGTTCTTAACAGCCCCACCGATTGAAACACCTACAACATCGGTTGAATGATAGACACGCAAATTTGCGCCGTGAATCAATAGCGCCGCTTCATTTGAGAAGGCTTCATCGTTGGCTGCAAGTGTTACCGCTGTTGGCAGGCCACGTACTAACTCAGCCGCGAAACTTGGGCCGGACAATGCACCCCATTTCTGATGCGGTCCCAACTCTTCTTGCGCTACCTCATAAGGTAACTTAGCCGACTCAGGCTCCAAACCTTTATGTGCCCAGACAATAGGCAAGGTGCAGCCCAGTTTCTTTAACGCCTGCAGAATTGGTCTGAAACCAGCTGTAGGCACCACTGAAAGAATCAGATCGGCCCCTGCGATTGCAGTTTGCAAGTCATCTTCTACCTGTAGTTGGTCATTGAACTTGAAGTCGCCTAAATACAGCGGATTGGCACGTGCCTTGCGCATACCGGACACGTGACCAGCATTGCGCGCCCACAGCGAAACCTGGTGGCGTTCACTGATGTTCATGGCAAGCGCCGTGCCCCATGCCCCTGCGCCAAGGACTGCTATCTTTGCCATTTAGTTAAACAACCATTCAATTAAAACAACCATTCAACTAAAACCCCATGTAGATGAAATTAAGATAAAGCCTGTGACGCCATCGCGGTGTTTGACTTTGAGCCAACCATTATTGAGTTTGCCATCAACCACTTCGAGCACTACATCTTTTTCCAGAGTTGCAACCAGACTGGATGCAGCATCTGCCGCTTGCCTGATTTCTGTATTATTGGCAGTCACCATCACCATGCGTTTGCTAGAAAGCTGCTTTGCTTCTATCCAGCTTATCCCACCTTTAGCGTCGCGTACCTTCAGCCAATCACCAAGATTTACGATGACTTCCACTGGATAATATTGGCTGAGCAGCAAGACCCTTTTAGCCGCACTAGAGGGCGCGTCATAAAGTATCGCTTTAGGTACCGCTACAGATCGAAACTCTAGCGCTAATGCCGACACTGGCATTAACGCTAAAAGGCACAAAATAAAAAGTGATTGTTTGCTTTTTTCTAGCATCAAAAACTAGTGCGTTGCTGCAGTTTCAGCTTGCTCGGCTTGCTGCTGTTTTTGTTGAGCAAACAAAGCTTCGAAGTTGATTGGGTTCAACAACACTGGTTGGAAACCTGCACGTGTCACTAGATCTGAAACAACTTCACGCGCGTATGGGAACAAGATATTTGGGCATGTGATGCCAGCAATCATCTCTAGATTCTCTTCTGGCACATTACGGATTTGGAAAATACCCGCTTGCGTCACTTCAACCAAGAACATAGTTTTGTCTTCAATTTTAGCAGTCACAGTTACTTTAATAGAAACTTCAAATACGCCCTCTTCCAGCAATTGAGCTGCATTACCTAATTCGATACTGACTTGCGGTGCGGCACGTTCGGTAAAGATTTGCGGTGCATTTGGGATTTCTAGTGAAGCATCTTTGACGTAAATCTTTTCAATGCTAAAACCAGCTTGTTGGTTTTGTTCTGCTTTGTTATCTTCTTTTGCCATGATTTTCTACTTAAAAAAGTTGGGTGGATAAATGGGTATTTTAACAGAGTTTAGTTAGCTAGACTTTCATCGCCAACAATGGGATGAGGCCGCCCGCCAAATCAAGCGCGCGCAAATCTTCAAAGCCGCCAATATGACGGTCATCGATATAAATTTGCGGCACAGTGCGGCGCCCGGTTTTTTGCATCATTTCGACGCGCAACTCAGGCTGTAGATCAACACGAATCTTGTTAATCTCAGTGACGCCTTTGCTCACTAATAAGCGCTCAGCATTGATGCAATAAGGGCACACCGCCGTGGTGTACATCGTAATGTTAGGCATTCGCTGATGCTTTCGCCGAACTCTTTACGACAGGACTCTTTGTGGCGGGACTCTTTACGACAGGTAACTTGGCTGCTAGCCAGGCATTCAAACCACCTTGCAGATTATGTACTTGCGTGAACTCTGCCTTGCGCAGGATATCGCAAGCCTTGGCAGAACGCATGCCGCGCTGACAGCTCACCAAGATAGCTTTATTTTTGTATTTCTTAAGTTCGTTTATACGCTCAGCCAAGTTATCCACTGGAATATGCGTAGCCTCGGCAATATGGCCACTCGAAAACTCAGCTTCATCACGCACATCCAACACCAAGGCATTGGCACGATTAATCAATGTCACCGCTTCTGCAGCCGTTACATTAGGCACGCCACCTGCGCTTTTTTTGAACATAGGTAACAACAACATAATGGCTGAACCTAAAGCCAAACCAATCAACAACGCATTACTTTTAATAAATTCCACGAACTTCCTCTCAAATTTTGGTGCTTTTAATATGTCGATATCTAATATGGCGACATCGCATACATATTCAATACTGGTTTAACTGCTAATTTTTCATTCAATTGATAGGCAGATTTTACTTGTAAATAGGCTAAAATAGTGGCGTAACTATATAAAATATTAGAGCAAAATATTATGTCAGCTGCTGCAGATACTACACCCGTATGTTTATTGATTTTAGATGGCTTCGGCTATCGTGAGGAAATGTCTGATAACGCAATCGCCCAAGCGCGTAAGCCTAATCTAGATGCCCTTTGGAGTGCGTACCCACACACCCTGATCAATGCATCTGAGCATCATGTAGGGTTGCCAGATGGGCAAATGGGAAACTCCGAGGTCGGCCATCTCAACATCGGTGCAGGTCGGGTCGTGTTTCAAGACTTTGAGCGCATCAACAACAGTATCGCAACAGGCGAATTCTTTGAGCACCCGGTGTTAAAACCTGCATTATTAGAAGTTAAAAATAACAATAAAGCCCTGCATATCTTCGGCCTATTGTCTGACGGTGGCGTACATAGCCACCAAGACCACATTCATGCCATGCTGGAAAAGGCCGCCAAATTAGGTCTAAACAAAGTGTATGTACATGCGTTTTTGGATGGTCGCGATACGCCTCCAATCAGCGCTGCGCCTTATTTAGCTGCGCTTGAAGAAAAAATCAAATTATTGGGTGTAGGCAAAATCATCTCTATCAGTGGCCGTTTTTACAGCATGGATAGAGATAAACGCTGGCCACGCGTTGAGGCTGCTTATGCCCTTATCACAGAAGGTATTGGTGAGTTCACATATGAAACAGCAGCGGCTGGCTTACAAGCAGCTTATGATCGCGGGGAAACTGATGAGTTTGTCAAAGCGACCGCCATTCGCAAAGCTGGCGAGACACCTATTCATATGGAAGACGGCGATGTAGTGGTGTACATGAACTTTAGATCAGACCGTGCGCGTCAGCTTTCACACGCACTACTCGCCGAAGAGTTCGATGGCTTCCACCGCCGCCATGTTCCAAAATTGGCTGGCTATTTCACACTCACCATGTTCGACAAAAAGGAAACCAAAGCGACGGCTATCTTTCCTCCATATACGGTCAAAAACACCTTTGGTGAGTATTTATCCAACTTAGGGTTGACCCAGTTACGCATCGCCGAAACTGAAAAGTACCCACATGTGACCTTCTTTTTTAACGGCGGTGAAGAAACTGTGTTCGCTGGTGAAGATCGTATTTTGGTGCCATCACCACAAGTCGCCACGTATGACCTACAGCCAGAAATGAGCGCGTTTGAACTCACGGACAGGCTTGAAGAGGCCATCCTTAGCGGCAAATATAATGCGATTATTTGCAATTACGCCAATGGTGATATGGTCGGGCACACAGGCAACCTGCAAGCGGCTATCAAGGCGATCGAGACCTTGGATACCTGTGTTGGTCGTGTGGTAAAAGCCATGCAGAGCGCAGGCGGAGAAGTCATCATTACCGCTGACCATGGCAATGCTGAGATGATGCTGGATATTGCAAACAAGCAACCACATACACAGCACACCACCAACCTAGTACCGCTTATTTATGTAGGCCGCCAGGCGATACTAACGCCAGATGGTGCGCTATCTGATTTAGCACCGACTTTACTACACATGATGGGTGTGGAACAACCGACTGAAATGACCGGCAAAAATCTTGTTCAATTTGCATGCTAAGTGTCAAATCAACCCGTTTAATTTAAAGTCATTGAATTTAAAGCCATTGAATCGCTTTCCTTTCAAACAACTCACATGCGCTTTAGGCTTGGCAGTGCTGCTGTGCACGCATGCTTCATTTGCATTTTCTGCAAAAAAATCCGAGCCGCCAAAACAAGCCTTAAGTGATTTACAGCAACGTCTGGAATCACTCAAAAAGGAACTGGATAACTCACAAGAAGCACACAAAGATGCAGCAGATGAACTCAAAGAGAGTGAGCGTGCGATCAGTGAAGCCAATAAAAAACTCTACGAAATTAATAATCGGCAACAACAAAACAAAAAGACCTTAGCGCAATTGCAGGCTGAATCGATGTCGGCCAATCAAACCCTGTCAGAGCAACAGAAACTACTCAGTAGCCAGTTATACCAGCAGTATATCCATGGTCAGCAAAGCTACCTGCAACTGGTCTTGCAAAGTGAGAATCCAAGCGAGATTGCACGTGATGTTCATTACTATTCTTACAT
Source organism: Methylotenera sp. (assembly GCA_035459705.1). GTDB lineage: Bacteria > Pseudomonadota > Gammaproteobacteria > Burkholderiales > Methylophilaceae > Methylotenera. The sequence goes on from DATHXI010000033.1 coordinate 46,267, forward strand.
TGCAAAAGCACGCGCTGAGCTCATCAACAAGATGCAGGGCAACTTGAATAGAATCAACAAGCTGAACGAAGATACTGCAACGGCGCTTAAAAAAGTAGCCGAGTTGAAACAGAAACAAATGGAAGAACGTCGCGCACTGCAAAGTCAGAAACTTGCTAAATCCAAAGTCGTTAAAACGCTGTCAAAACAGATTGCCTCACAACGCGGTGAAATCAAAAAACTCAGCCGAGATGAAAAGCGTCTTTCTCAATTAGTCGAGCGCTTGGCAAAAATCATCCCCAAACCTAAGAACAACACACGTAAACGCACACCGTCTAAAACCAGTTCTACAAACATTGCAGAAAACAACAAGCCATCCAAAGAGTTTGTTGCCAAAAATGAAACCTTGCCTAGTGACGAATTTGCGGGCGCTAATTTCCCTTCACTAAAAGGCAAACTCAGGTTGCCAGTGCGTGGCGAGGTGACCAATCGATTTGGCGCAAGCCGGGAAGACAGCGGCATCTCATGGAAAGGCTTATTTATTCGAGCTAACGAAGGTGCAGAAGTCAAATCTGTCGCAAATGGTCGTGTTGTGTTCGCAGACTGGTTACGCGGTTTTGGTAACCTAATCATCGTTGACCATGGTGGTAGTTATATGAGCTTGTATGGCAACAATCAAGCTTTATTAAAACAGGTTGGCGAGGCAGTACAGGCGGGGGATGCCATTGCCTCAGTGGGCAATAGTGGCGGTAACGAAACAAACGGGCTGTATTATGAGTTACGTCGCCAAAGCCGTCCTTTTGATCCGCTAAGCTGGAGCAGTCTCAACTAATTGAACACATCAATCCAAAGCGTTTAGACATAAAAAAGCACGCATGAAGCGTGCTTTTTTATTGAGAGAAGCTATTACTTAGCTGCTTCAGCTGCTTCAGCTGCTGGTGCAGCAGCATCAATTGTAATGCCTGGAACGCGCTCTTCTGGTGTTGGCTCATAGCCGCCACCTGTAGCTGGAGCACTTGACTCAGCTGCTGCTGGAGCTTCTGCTACTGGAGCTTCTGCTGCTGGCGCTGCTGCGTCTGCTGGCGCGGCTTCTTCTTTTTCACCACAACCAACCATTAACAAACTTGCAAAACCTAATACCAACATAGAACGCAATAAAACTGACATTGTAATTTCCCCTATCGTGATTAAAAAATTATGACACTTAATTTTCAAAAAATATTCAGTGGATTTTATAAACTTTAATATATAAAAACTCTTAATATTCTAGCTTAACTCCAATACTCTGCAAGTAGAATATCATTTAAGCCGAAATTGGCAACATCTAAGCCATAAAAATAGTGCTTTATTCACTTAATCGCAACTAATTTGTGATTAATTTGATGTTTTCGACAAAATCTGCGCACAAACGTAAGCGCCGTAGTCATACGCCTCTATTTCATAAGGGTTCTGTCTGTATCCATAGCGTGATGCCCACAAGTACTTGAATATTGTCATGCCAGATAAATATTGTTCGACATGAGTAAGCTCATGCGCCAACAACTCAAGGCTAGCCGGCGTACTGATTAAATTGTTCTCATTTGGCTGATATAAGCCAGAACGGAAATAAATCTGACGCCCCAACACCACAGCACACATACGTCTATCTAGCCAAAAAGGTACGTGCCCATCAATAATACGTACCATGTCCAAAGTACGTTGTTGAAAATAAGATTGAAACAAAGCACGCTCGGTTGCACTTAACGGCCGCCCTTGCTGAAACACACTATTCTCCCTGAATTACTCACCTAGGAGGTGGAAAATAACCTTACGTTGCGCTGGCACATGACGGTGCTCGTATAGAAATATTCCTTGCCATTGCCCCAAAGCGGCAACGCCATTCAATAATGGAATAGACAAGTGTGTTTGCGTGAGCGCGGTGCGCACATGTGCAGGCATATCGTCCGGACCTTCAACTGTATGGATGAACAATGGATCGCCGTCCGGTACCAGACGATTAAAAAACGCTTCCATATCAACCAGCACATCATGGTCATAGTTCTCGTTGATCAATAAGCTAGCAGAGGTATGCTGAATGTACAGTGTAATCATGCCGGTTTGCAGACCACTGTTTTTTGCCCATGCTGTCACCTCCGGGGTGATGTCATAGAGATTACGGCCCTGGGTTTTAACGCTGATTTGGTGTGTTTTTTGTTGCATCATTTAGAAAAACTAGTAGCCATTTGAGTAGAAGATTAGGCTGAATTATAGCTTAGATCATACCCAGAGATTATGCGTAGTACAGCTACCAACACCCCCAAGAATGGCCAAACCTCGCGCCAAACCCATAGTGTCGCCCGTAGTAAGCGCCGTATGGATAAAAACCGTAAGGATAGAAACAAAATGGATCATAATAATACTGGTATTGCCGTTGTTGGCGCTTTAATCTTTCCAGCTCGACGCGCTTGGCTTTTTCGCGTTTGTTAATTTCATCTGCGATGCTATTTTTCACTGCCAACTCGCGACTTTCATGAATGTAATCAAGCACTTTACTATCAACTCCTTGCTTGCTTAACATCACACTTTGGCTGGGAGTAAGATCGTAAGTTGAGCCGCTCGCCTTAATTTTTTCAATAATCTGGTCAGCCGTTGCGCCCTCTTTAGTGAGTTTAACGATATCTTCCAGACTTAATGCCGCGACCGGTTTTGGCATGATGCGTGCCAATTCCTCTTCTGAAATACGGTCTATTTGTTGAGTTTGCTGGCCTTGGGTAGCACAGCCAGAAAGCAAGAGCATTCCAAACATGAGCGGTAGTATGAATCTTTTAAACATGTGCAACACCTTTAAAAATCAACTGCGGCGCTTCAGCATCGGTGAAGGCTCGGTAATTTTTTCATCAAAAGGATGTTGTTTAATTGGATAGCGCGCTTGTACTTTTTTCACGTACTGTCTGGTTTCAGCAAAAGGTGGAATACCTTTATATTTATTCACTGCACCCTCGCCCGCATTGTAGGCTGCAAGCGCGAGCGCCACGTCGCCTTGGAAATAGGCCAGCAACCAGCGTAGATAAGCCACGCCGCCTTTGATATTTTGACTAGCGTTAAATGCGTTTTTCACATTAAAACGCTCTGCTGTATCTGGAATCAATTGCATCAACCCCTGTGCCTGTTTATTTGATTTTGCAACATTCACAAAATCAGACTCTACTGAGATAATCGACAGTACCAATTTCGCATCCACTTTATGCCAAGCTGCTATCGTATCTACCAACCCCAATATCCAACGTTTGTTTTTAGGTAAATTGGCGATATAACGGTCAATACTGCCCTCACCTACAACGTTACTTCCAAAGGGAGCATATTCAGGGTCTACATCAGCCAAGACGCAAGGTGGTAACTCTGTTGGCACCAGCTCCACTGTTTCCAACATTTTTTGGGACTCATAGTGCCCCTGCATCGAGGCTGTAATAAACATGGCAGCAGCCAAATCACGGCTTTTCGGCACACCCTTGCCTACCGCATACAACATACCTAGCCTGAATTGCGCCTCTGCACTGCCATACCGCGAGGCCTCGCAGTACAATTTAGCCGCTTGCCAATCACCATCAAAACTATGTTCGTCGCGCTCAGCTAACATTGCACGCTCTAACAACGCCCTGATTATTGGTGGCTCATTCTCAAAAGTCTCCAACTCATCATGACTAAACTCGGCACGAACAAAACCTGCTGTCATTAAGAGCCCAGCAAACAGTGCCGTACCGAATATGGTTTTGATCAAATAAGCCTCACATCAATCTTAAGCCCTGACTTTAATCCTTAGTGAATACAATCTTACCCGCCTTGGAGTCAATTTTGACAGTGTCTTTAGCGATAAAATTCCCCGCTAGGATTTCACGTGCCAATGGGTTCTCAATCTCAGACTGTATGGCACGTTTCAACGGCCTTGCACCATACACCGGATCAAAGCCTGCATTCGCTATTTCGGCAATCGCAGCATCGGTAATTTCCATCTGCATATCCATTGCATTCAAGCGTTTAGCCAATAGCTGCAACTGGATATTAGCGATAGATTTCACATTGGCTTCATCCAAGCTATGGAACACCACAACTTCGTCAATACGATTCACAAACTCAGGCCTGAAATGCGTTTTCACCTCGCCCATTACCGCCAGTTTCACAACTTGGTAATCTTGGTCTGCCATGCTTTGTATCATCTGGCTGCCCAAGTTAGAGGTCATAATAATCACGGTATTTTTGAAGTCTACGGTACGGCCTTGACCATCGGTTAAACGGCCATCATCCAGCACTTGTAGCAGCACGTTGAATACGTCCGGGTGCGCTTTTTCTACCTCGTCCAATAAGATGACAGAATAAGGTTTACGACGCACAGCCTCAGTCAGCGTGCCGCCTTCTTCGTAACCTACATAGCCCGGAGGCGCACCAATCATGCGCGCTACGGAATGTTTCTCCATAAACTCACTCATGTCGATACGAATCAAATGCTCTTCAGAATCAAACAGAAAGCCCGCCAATGCTTTACACAGCTCAGTCTTACCGACACCGGTGGGGCCTAAGAACAAGAAACTGCCATAAGGACGGTTAGGATCGCCTAAGCCCGAACGTGAACGACGGATAGCGTCGGATACCAGTCGCACAGCTTCATCTTGGCCCACGACTCTTTCGTGCAATTTGGTTTCCATGGTGAGTAACTTCTCACGTTCACCGGTCATCATCTTGCTCACAGGAATACCGGTCGCACGGCTCACCACTTCAGCAATCTCATCTGCGCCTACTTCGGTACGCAACATTCTATTTTTGTTAGGCGTAGCGTTCGCCTCAGAACTAGAAGCCTGTTTCAGTTGCGCTTCCAGCTGCGGCAACTTGCCATATTGCAACTCCGAGACTTTCTGCCATTCACCTTTGCGAGTAGCTTCTTCCATCTCAAATTTCACTTTATCAATGGCTTCTTTGATATGTGCAGAACCCTGTACCTGTGCTTTTTCCGCTTTCCAGATTTCTTCCAGATCAGCAAATTCTTTCTCTAACCTTATAATTTCTTCTTCAATCAGTTCAAAGCGTTTTTTACTGCCTTCATCTTTTTCACGGCGCACCGCCTCGCGCTCAATTTTAAGTTGAATAAGTCGGCGTTCCAGCTTGTCCATGACTTCCGGCTTGGAATCAATTTCCATTTTGACGCGCGAAGCCGCTTCATCAATCAAATCAATGGCTTTATCCGGTAAAAAGCGATCCGTAATGTAACGATGGCTTAACTCTGCCGCAGCCACAATCGCGGGATCGGTAATTTCCACACCATGATGTAGCTCATAACGCTCTTGTAGCCCACGCAGAATCGCAATCGTCGCCTCCACGGTTGGCTCATCCACCAAGACTTTTTGAAAACGTCGCTCTAAAGCCGCATCTTTTTCAATGTATTTACGATATTCATCCAAGGTAGTTGCGCCTACACAGTGTAGCTCGCCACGCGCCAAGGCTGGTTTGAGCATATTGCCCGCATCCATCGCACCTTCGGCTTTACCTGCGCCGACCATGGTATGCAGCTCATCGATAAATACGATGGTTTGGCCTTCATCCTGCGCCAATTCTTTCAGCACGGATTTCAAGCGCTCTTCAAACTCACCACGATATTTCGCGCCCGCAAGTAAAGCTGCCATATCCAATGACAATACTTTCTTATTCTTGAGTGATTCTGGCACCTCGCCATTGACGATACGTTGCGCCAAGCCTTCTACAATCGCGGTTTTACCCACGCCTGGCTCGCCTATCAACACTGGGTTGTTTTTGGTACGACGTTGCAGTACCTGAATCGCACGACGAATCTCATCATCGCGCCCAATTACTGGGTCAAGCTTGCCAAGGCGTGCCCGTTCGGTTAAATCCATCGTATATTTTTTAAGCGCTTCACGATTAGACTCTGCGTCAGAAGCATTCACTTGCTCGCCACCACGCACAGAGTTGATCGCCTGTTCTAACGCAGCTTTAGATAAGCCATGTGTTTTCAGTAATTTTCCGGTTTCGCCTTTATCGTCAGCCAGTGCCAACAGAAACATCTCACTGGCAATGAAACTATCACCGCGTTTCAGCGCCAACTTATCTGTCACATTTAACAGATTGTTTAGGTCACGCGATACTGAGACCTCACCTGAGCTGTCTGGTGATTTAGGCAAGTTGTTAGTAGCATTAGTCAGACCGCTCTTGAGTGGTGCCAGATGCACACCGGCATGTGCCAGTAAAGAGGCTGTGCCCCCATCCTCCTGCGCAAGCAAAGCTGTCAGTAAATGTAACGCTTCTATAGTTGGATTGTCATTGGCAACGGCTAAACTTTGTGCATCATTGAGTGCTTGTTGAAATTTTGTTGTTAATTTATCAAAGCGCATTTTTCGCTCCATTCATTGATTGTTAGTTGTGAAATGGGGGCAATTCAGCATTTTTCAACAGAAGAAAACTATTACAACTGCGTAACAAATTCTTAACAACTTTTACACTTTATTAACACATCTTTAATTGTTATCGGTTAAAGCATGGGCCTATAATCGCGCACTATGAACTTGATGCGAAACAACACTTGGATACGGCAACGCTTTGTTGCTTTATTTGCATGTGCGTCTGTTCTGTTAAGCGCACTTGCGCCTACCATCTCTCACGCAATGATGAATGATGACGTGCCTCCAGGCATGATGAAAGTATGTACATCAACTGGCGCTAAATTCATCCCTGCAAACTTTATTATTGCAAAAGCGACAATAAAACCCACACAATCACTACCTAATACACGTGGTTCAAAATTAGACGCTGTGGCTTGCGGCTACTGCGACCAGCATGCTGGCTCCTATAGTATTCTTACTTACACAGACTATCAATTTAATACGTCTGATTTATCCAATCAATATGCGGTCTTGTTCTACGCTCACCCGCGATCGTATTTTCACACTACTCCACCTAGCCCTCGCGCACCACCTTCAACTTACTTAAGCTAACACAAGCAAGTTAATACACCAGATATTGGTTATTAACTATAACGATTTCCAGTCGTCGAACAGAACTTGTGTACTTAGCCTATCTTCATTAAGTACGTGTACTTTGTGTACTCGGTCACCATGAGCATAAGCTAATCCTGTCGCTATAACTTGGTCTTTTATTATCTGTAATCTTTACTGCTAATGGTCTACAGCCATCTTCGGTAATCACATCAAACCAAGCGATTTTATCTAGCGGCGTCACGTATTAATTTAAATGGAGTGAAGTTTTGTCAGCTAACGCTTACACAACTGCGCAAATAGTTTCACCAGGGGCGTCTACGAATCATTCTTGGACAATCTTAGACCAACATGATCAATGGCAAAGCTTCAGTGAACCTGTTGGAAGTGATTCTTCTAAGCCGCTTATTCAGTCTAGCTTACTGCTAGATGGATTGCGCTGTGCCGCGTGCGCAGGCATCATTGAGCGTGGCTTGCATGCATTGCCAGGCGTAGTCAGCGCGCGCGTTAGCATGTCAAAAAAACGTGCGACTGTAGTGTGGTCGCCTACCTCGACCCGTCCTTCTGTAATACTGAATGCCATTCAAGCGCTGGGCTATACGGCGATGCCAGCCTCGCAGCGGGAAAGTGAGTTGGTTGCCACTAAGAAACAACGCTCTGCATTCTGGCGCTGGATGGTAGCTGGTTTTTGCATGATGCAAGTCATGATGTATGCCAGCCCAAGCTATTTCGTTCAGCCTGGTGACATGACTGAAGATGCCAGGCACTTACTCAATTGGGCATCTTGGATTTTAAGTTTACCCGTCTTGTTATTCTCTAGCAGTACCTTCTTTAGTCAGGCATGGCGTGATCTGAAATCAGCGCAGATCAGTATGGATTTACCGGTAGCCTTGGGTATCGCCATTACTTTTGTTGTTAGTTCTGCTGCGACATTTGAACCCAATAGCTGGTGGGGCAATACCGTCTATTTCGACTCGCTCACCATGTTTGTATTCTTTTTACTCTCCGCACGTTTAATTGAAGCGAAACTGCATGCCAAAACATTAGGTTCGCTAGAGTCATTAGTCAGCCGTATTCCAGAAAGCATAGAACGTCAAAACATCGATGGTTCATTCGCTCGCGTGTTGAACCGTCAACTGAAAATCGGCGATGTTGTGCGTGCGCATCTGGGGGAGGCTTTTCCAGCCGATGGGCAATTGATACTAGGTAGCACAAGTGTGGATGAGTCACTGCTTACCGGTGAGGCCACACCCATTCAAAAAAACCTGCATGACAAAGTGATTGCCGGCAGCTACAACTTGGCACAAACCGTACATATCTCGGTTGAGACACTAGGCGAATCTACCCAATACGGTCAAATCGTCGGCCTTATCAATCAAGCCGCACTTGAGAAACCTCGGTTATCTCAAATCGCAGACACCGTTGCGCGACCATTTTTACTGTTTGTTATTTTGAGCGCAGCGCTCGCCGCCGCACTGTTATGGGATGTAGACCGCGGACGCGCGCTGATGACTGCTGCTGCCGTGCTGATTGTCACCTGCCCTTGCGCATTGTCACTGGCAACTCCAGCCGCCATGCTGGCCAGTGCCAGCGCCTTTATGAAACGTGGCATTCTAATCAGACGCTTGCAGGCGATTGAAAGTATCGCCAACGTTGATACTGTTATTTTTGATAAAACTGGCACGCTCACTAACGACGACATAAGCGTCAATACCATCACGTGCAAAGATGGTTTATCTGCATCCAGCGCACTCGCACTAGCTGCAGCGTTAGCACAGCATTCCATGCATCCAATCTCACGTGCACTTACTAACGCTCATCAACTTGCCCAAACTAATCTACAAATCGAAAAAATTGAACTCAAAAACATTCAAGAAGAAGTCGGCGCCGGCATTAGCGCAAATAATGAAGTACTTAACAACAGCCTAGTAGGCCAACAGCTAAAACTTGGCTCTGCCAAATTCTGTGCGACTAAAGTCACAGACACCCCAACGCAACAGGTCTATCTTGCAGATGAGCATGGCTGGCTGGCTACCTTTGGTTTGCAAGAAGTGATTAAGCAACAGGCAGCACACACCATACATCAGCTAAAAGTTGCAAACCTTGCGGTTGAACTGTTATCCGGTGATCAGATAAAAACTGTAGTGAATGTCGCGAATGAAATTGGTATTTCACAGTTCCAGGCAGCGTGCAGCCCGCAGGATAAGCTCGCTCGTTTGCATGCATTGAAACAACAAGGTAAAAAAGTGCTGATGGTAGGCGATGGTTTGAACGATGGTCCAATACTTGCCAGCGCACACGTGTCAATAGCCATGGGTAAAGGTGTACCACTGTCACTTGCCCATGCCGATTACATTTTACTGAACGGTGACATCAGCCAGATTCCACGACTCATTCGTCATGCCCAAAAGACCATGTCAGTGGTCAAGCAAAATATCGCTTGGGCAATTGTGTATAACCTTATTTGCATCCCGCTCGCATTCACCGGTGTCTTATCTGCATGGCTTGCGGGATTGGGCATGGCAGTGAGCTCACTCATCGTAGTTGCTAATGCGCTACGTTTGACTCAATTTGCAGAAGAACTCCCTCTTGCCACAACACCAACGATGAAAGTACAGGTTGCGTAATGGATATTTTATTTATATTGATTCCACTGTCTGTATTGATGGCCATTGTCGTACTGGGCGGCCTTTGGTGGGCGATCTTTCACGGTCAGTTTGAAGATATAGAAGAAGAAGGCAAGCGGATTTTGGAAGAAGATAAATAGCAAAAAGTTAAGTAGTAAAGGTAGTTAGATTTTTTAAGGTAATAAAAACAGAAGTAGTAAATAGGTAGCAAGTTATCAATATTTTTAGTGTTATTAAGGACTGAAGTTATGAGTGCTAAAAACTTAGCAACAGCCGAATTCAGCGCATCCGCGTTAAGCTCGGCAAATACAGGAGCCGACAGTGTAAGCCCATCGTTTTACGATGACTACGCTGTCAGGAACTTTACCATTATGGCGGTGGTTTGGGGGGTAGTAGGCATGCTGATGGGCGTCATCATCGCATCACAGCTTGCTTTCCCGGAACTTAACCTTGGCATTTCATGGACGAGCTTTGGTCGTTTGCGTCCGTTGCATACCAATCTTGTGATATTCGCTTTTGGTGGCTGTGCTTTATATGCAACCTCCTACTATATCGTACAGCGCACCTGCCAAACCCGCTTAAGGTTTCCGCTGTTGTCGCGCTACACGTTTTGGGGCTACCAGGCGGTTATCGTTGCCGCCATCATCTCACTACCGATGGGTTACACCTCAGGTAAAGAGTATGCAGAACTTGAATGGCCGATTGATGTATTGCTGTTAATCGTTTGGCTCATGTATGCCACGGTGTTCTTCGGTACCATTGCTGCGCGTAAAGTAAAACATATCTACGTAGCCAACTGGTTCTATGGTGCATTCATTATCGTGGTCGCTATCCTGCATATCGTAAACAGCATGGCAATTCCGGCTGAGTTGATGAAATCATATTCAGTCTATGCCGGCGTGCAAGATGCCATGATCCAATGGTGGTACGGTCATAACGCAGTGGGGTTCTTCCTGACTGCAGGCTTCCTGGGCATGATGTACTACTTCATCCCTAAACAAGCGGAACGTCCTATTTACTCTTATCGCCTGTCTATCGTGCACTTCTGGGGTTTGATCTTCACCTATATGTGGGCAGGTTCACACCACTTGCACTACACCGCTTTACCAGACTGGACGCAATCGGTAGGTATGGTGCTATCACTGATTCTGTTAGCACCAAGCTGGGGTGGCATGATCAACGGCATGATGACGATGTCTGGCGCATGGCACAAATTACGTGATGACCCGATTCTGCGCTTCTTGATCGTGTCATTGTCTTTCTACGGTATGAGTACATTTGAAGGTCCGATGATGGCGATTAAAACTGTCAACGCACTTTCACATTACACCGACTGGACCATCGGTCACGTGCACTCCGGCGCTTTAGGCTGGGTGGGCTTTATTACCATGGGTTCACTGTATTACCTGGTTCCACGCCTGTATGGCCTGAAACAGATGTACAGCAAAAAAGCGATTGAAATCCATTTCTGGTTGGCCACTATCGGCATCGTGCTTTACATCACTGCGATGTGGATTTCCGGCATCACGGCAGGTTTGATGTGGGGTGCTATCAATGATGACGGTACTTTAACCTACACCTTCGTTGAAGCTGTAAAAGCAGCGCATCCGTTCTACATCATCCGCATGTTAGGTGGTTTGCTATACCTAACCGGCATGGTCATTATGCTTTGGAACGTATTAAAAACGGCATCGATGGGGCAACACGCTCGCGCCGCGATACCTTCAAGCCACACTTCATCAACCCCAGTTCATGCTTGAGAGAACGAAAATGAGTAAAGATAAAGATAATCATTCTGAAGAGAAAAAAGGCTTCTCACACGAAACCATCGAGACCAACAGTTTTTTGATGGTAGTGCTGATTTTGTGTGTGGTGTCGTTTGGTGGTTTGGTGGAAATTGTGCCGTTATTCTTCCAAAAATCAACGACACAGCCAATCACTGGCCTCAAGCCTTACAACCCGCTGCAACTGGCTGGGCGCGATATCTACGTACGTGAAGGTTGCTACAACTGTCACTCGCAGATGATTCGCCCATTCAAGGCAGAAACACTACGTTACGGCCATTATTCTGTAGCGGGCGAGTTCGTTTACGACCACCCATTCCAATGGGGTAGTAAGCGTACCGGGCCAGATCTGCATCGCGTAGGTAAGAAATACAGTGACGAATGGCATCGTATTCACCTCAACAATCCACGTGACTTAGTACCTGAATCAGTGATGCCAGCTTACCCTTGGCTCAATGAAAACAAGGTAGACGCCATGAACTTGCCTAACCACATGCGCGCTTTGAGAAAAGCCGGTGTGCCATATACGGACGCTGAAATTAAGCAGTCTGTAGATGATGTTTACGACAAGACCGAAATGGAAGCCTTGATTGCCTACCTGCAAGTACTGGGCACCACGTTGAAGTAATGCTTATTTATAAGTGAATACTTAAGGTGAATATTATGGACATTACAGATTTACGCATCTTGGTCACACTCTCAACCTTGGTCACATTTGTTGGCATTTGGTTGTGGGCGTGGTCTAGAACGAATAAAAAAGATTTTGATGAAGCGGCAAACCTGCCGTTTGAAGGAGAAGAATAGTGAGTGATTTTACCAGCGACTTTTGGTCATATTTCATCTCGTTCATTGTAATTGGCGGCATTGTAGGCTGCCTGGCCTTGCTATTTATGACCAGCAAGGTCAAACAGATGAGCGACACCGACAATACGACCGGACACGTGTTCGATGAAGATATTGTTGAGATGAACAACCCGATGCCTAGATGGTGGATGTGGCTGTTCGTCATTACCTGCGTGTTTGGTATTGCTTACCTGATTATTTACCCTGGTTTAGGTACTTACAAAGGTGTGAAAAACTGGACTAGCGTCAACGAATACCATGAAGAAATCGAAGCGTCTAAAAAACAACTTGCGCCAATTTATGCAAGATTCGCCAATATGACGCCTGAGGAAATGAATAAAGACGTTAAGGCAACGGCTATCGGTGAGCGCTTGTTCATGAACAACTGTTCACTGTGTCATGGTTCTGATGCGCACGGCAGTAAAGGCTTTCCTAACTTGACGGACAACGACTGGATTCACGGTGGCAGCCCTGAGAAGATCAAGGAAACTATTACGTTTGGTCGTCACGGCATGATGCCGCCAATGGCTGCAGCGGTAGGTGGTCCGGAAGACGTGAAAAACGTAGCTAACTATGTGTTGAGCTTATCTAACAGCCCACATGACATCAATCGTGCCAATCTAGGTAAAGAAAAATTTGCCACCTGTGCCGCTTGCCATGGTGCTGAAGGTAAGGGTAACCAAGCTATCGGCGCGCCTAATCTATCAGACAACATCTGGCTACACGGCTTTGGTGAAGCGGCGATTATCGAGCGTATCAACCATGGTAAAGATAACCAGATGCCTGCTCAAGAAGGGCGCTTAACACCTGAACAGATTCATGTGTTGGCAGCGTATGTATGGGGCTTTTCGAACCAATCTGGCAATCCTGCCAAGTAATACATAGCGGTTCATTCAAAGCGAGTAAAACAAGTTGACTACTAGCGTAAAGAAACCCAGAAAAGTAATTCCTATCGTCAGTGACAAATCGCAAGATCAATTCGTGTCGCTGTATGAAGCACAGAAGAAGATCTACCCGCGTACGACTTCTGGCTTCTTTACTAACTGGCGTTGGATCATGATTTGGATTACCCAAATCGTGTTCTACGGATCACCTTGGCTACAATGGGGTGAGAGACAGGCGCTGTTGCTTGATATCAGTGCGCACCGTTTCTATATTTTCGGCTTAGTGCTTTACCCACAAGATTTGATTTACTTGGTGGTAATACTGGTCATCTCGGCGCTCGCTTTGTTTTTATTCACGGCCGTGGCGGGCAGGCTGTGGTGTGGTTTCTCCTGTCCACAGTCGGTCTATACGGAAATATTCTTATGGATAGAACGCAAGATCGAAGGTGACCGCGCGGCACGTATTAAGCTGGACAGCAGAGCACTTTGTTTTGAAAAAATCTACAAAAAATGGTTAAAGCACGCCGCATGGATTGGTTTTTCCATGTGGACAGGCTTTACGTTCTTAGGTTACTTCACACCGATACGTGATTTAACAGATAGCATCATGCAGTTCCACCTTGGCCCTTGGGAAACCTTCTGGATCTGCTTTTACGGTATGGCCACCTATGGCAACGCCGGTTTCTTGCGTGAGCAAGTGTGCAAATACATGTGTCCTTATGCACGCTTCCAGAGTGCGATGTTTGATAAAGACACGCTGATTGTGACTTACGACGAAGAGCGCGGCGAACCACGCAGTGGTCGCTCTCGTAAAGTGGATGCCAAAGAAAAAGGCCTGGGTGACTGTATCGATTGCAGTTTCTGTGTGCAGGTTTGCCCTGTCGGTATTGATATCCGTGAAGGCCTACAATACGAATGTATCAGTTGTGGCCTATGTATAGATGCCTGCGACAGTATCATGGATAAAATGGGTTATGCACGTGGCCTAATTCACTTTTGCACACAAAATGGCGTGAGCAAACACTGGACTAAACACCAGATTATTCAGCGTATATTACGTCCGCGGGTACTGGTTTACAGTGGAATACTGTTGGCATTGTGTATCGGGTTTGCCGTTTCATTAGGGCTACGTACACCCTTCAAGGTGGACGTGATTCGCGACCGCGGCGTGATGTCTCGCCTTGTTCCGGGTGGTAATGTAGAGAACGTCTACCGTCTACAAATCACCAATGCCACTGAAAAACCACAGACTTACCGTATTGGAGTCACTGGGCTAGAAGGCTTATCCCTTGCATCGGATAAAGAATTTACAGTCAATGCTGCTGATTCACGTATGGTTGCGGTGAGCTTGCAAATACTGGATGGAACAATTAAAAGTGGTTCACATCCAATTAAATTTGAAATTGATGCGTTGGGTACTGATGAACATATTTCAGAAAAATCCATTTTCTATATGTCACGCTAAGGAATGAAGACCATGTCAGATACACCGAAATCCAAACCCGACACCTCCAAGGCTTGGTGGCACTATGGGCACGCATGGCTGGTATTCGGCGGGCCAGCGGTGGTTGTAGTTGCCTGCATGGTTACCGTTTATATTGCAGTCAGTCGGCAAGACCCAGTGGTAGAGCAAGACTACTACCGCAAAGGGATAGAAATTAATAAAACGCTAAAAGAAGCAGAAACGACAGAAGCGAAAAATGCACTGGAACCCGCCATGCGCGCTCGCAACCACGCGGCAACCGGCGTGAATCAAGAGAAATAGAACAGCGTAAGTATGCAAACCGCTCTTGCTTACAGCGCGCTCATTATGGGGCTGGCAGGTGGGCCGCACTGTGTAGCGATGTGCGGCGCAGCCTGTGGCGCTTTTGCACAATCTGAGCAACGCTATGCAATACCACTTTATCATCTAGGCAGGTTATGCGGCTATGCAGCGCTCGGTGCTATCGCCACATTCGGTATTCAAAGTATCGCTTGGGCTTCTAGTTACACCGCTGCATTACACCCACTTTGGTCATTCTTTCACGTACTAGTCTTCTTTTGGGGGTTGATGCTAATCATCTATGCGCGCCAACCAGCTTGGGTAGACCGCACCGGACGCACGATTTGGCAGCAGGTTAAAAAACTCAGCCATGTACAAGGTGGCCACTTTTACATCGGCATGCTGTGGGCGTTGATGCCCTGTGGCCTACTCTACTCAGCACTGATTATTGCCTCATTCAACGGCGAACCCTTGGGTGGTGCGATCAGCATGGCAGCATTTGCCATCGGCTCTAGCGTCTCTTTATTTTTCGCGCCTTGGCTGTGGCTAAAACTGAGAACCAACCTGGTAGAGCCTTACGGCATCAGGCTGGCGGGGCTAATGTTAAGCGGTGCCAGTGCATGGGCGATTTGGATGCAGTTGGCTCATAATACTAAAATCTGGTGCATCAATTAATAAAACACCGTAGAACCTACTGCGTGATTGAATTGTAGCGTTGCGCGGTACTCGTAACCTCGCTGTATAACCCATACTATCTCGGTTTCTCGTTCCGGCGCCTTACACTTCAATCGCTCGCTACGGTTCCCAATGTTTTATCAAGCGTTATAAACCTAATACTCTCAAACCCTCTTTTGCCGTATTCCACACCAGATAAGCTTGTCCGTCTTTGCTCAGCAATTGCGGATAATCTGCCTTATCAGCGGTGCTCGCCAATATCTTCGCATCCTGCCAGCTTCTGCCGCCATCATCTGAAAACATGCCCAGAATCGTGTTGTTCCTTGCTTCCGTCTTGGCTTCGGTCTCGCGCCACACCAACCAAACTTTCTCGCCAACGCTCAAGATCGATGGATGGCCTGCCTGATTTTTATTGTTGCCAAACTTTTTAGGCACTGACGATGCCCATGCTACGCCATCCATACGGCTGTAATAGAGCCCAGGCTTCTTGTCGTTACCATCGAAATACGCCATATGGTAACCCCACCAGTCTTTGCCCTCTCCACCAGTAGCAAGTGCCGCACCGTGATGTGGGCAACCGTCAATTTGCCAATGTCCGAACGTTGCGCGTTGTAGGTTTGGTTTAGCGTTACCTTGTGGCACTTCTGCAATCATGTGGTCGCGCTCACTGCCCTCAAACACATGGCGCCACATAGCAACCACCGTACCATCAGGCTTTAGCGCAGTAACGATACGACAACACTCGCAAGTGCTATCGGCCAGTTTCTTTTCACCAGCAAAGCTCTTACCTTGATCAGTAGAAACCGCATAATAAATTGCCGCGCCATCATATTTCTTGCCAGTCACCTTGGCTGCTTCCAAGTCACGCTTGTCTACCCATAGCACCGTGATTTGACCGCTAGGCGCAACTTGCAATGCATCAAAGCGATGTGTGATTTCATCGCGATCTTGATGTACTACCTTTTGCTGTTCAAAACTTTTACCGCCATCCAGCGACCGCGCAAACCATACGTAAGCAGTAAACGGCTTGCCCAGCATTTGGGACCACGTAACATATACAGCGCCTTGCATGGATACTGCAATCTTAGGGCGCGCTTCCCCATCAGAGCCTATCTTTTGCGCCTGCAAATTCACTTGCACAGGTTTAGAGAAGGTCTTACCCATATCACTGCTTTTATCGACTATGACAAAGCCATCCTTCACGCTAGCACGCCATAACTGTCCGGTAGCATCAGCCACCACACTCACAGCGAGCGTAGTTTTCTGCGGTTTAGTGTGTTCTTCATGCGCCAGCACTTGAAAGCTGGTGAGTAAAGCTAGTAAAAGAAATAATCGTTTCATATTAGTAATCAAATTTAAGTTGAACATAGCCTGTACGTTGCGGATATGGATGGAACACATAAGCTTTGTAATTGTTGATATTGTCTACGCCAACACTCGCGGTAAAGCGGTCTGCAAATTTATAATTGGCTTTCACGTCTACAAAAAAGAACTTACTGGTTCCGCCAAAAGTATCTGGATTCGTATCGCTATTATCGAGCGTGTTGTATTGCCGTCCGCTGTAACGCGCAGCCACAGTATAAGTAAGATTGCTACCTTGATGATAGGTACCAACCACCTTGTACTGCTGTTTAGGAATACGCAGCGGTTTATTGCCATGCGTGGCAGGGTCTAAATCGTTACGCAGAATCTCCGCATCCGTAAAAGTTGCATTGGCCGATAGATCCAAACCATGAATCCAGACATCTTGCCAAATGGTCGATAACTCAATGCCATTGGTACGCACACGATCAACATTCTGAATAAACGAACACCCTGCTGCCGCTACGCATGTACCATTACCAAATGGAATGGCGCTGCCATTAGTTGCGGTTTGACTGATGAGTGCATCATATTTACTTTCATGAAACAAACTCGCACGTATCAAACCGGTGGCAAAACGGCGCTCCGCAGTGAGCTCTCCTGAGATCACTTCTTCTTCTTTCAGATTCGGATTGTTCTCCACCACCGTGTTACCTTGATTAAGCTGTTGATACAGTTCAGCCACTGTCGGAAAACGAAAGGCTTGCCCTACTGCGGCACGGAAGCCCCATGCAGGCTCTGGCTCAAAACTTAATGAGGCTTTAGGCGAGAACTTGGTTTCAGACTGACTTTTGTAATTCGCAGTACGCAACAAACCGCCCAGCGTTGTCTGATTGCGGCCATTATCAGCCTCCCAATATTCGGTGCGACCGCCCAAAGTAAGTGCCCACTCAGGATTAATTTGCCACTTGTCCTGTGCATATAAAGCTTGTGTTTGAGTTTCACCCCGTGATGAACTGTTCAATGTACCTTTGTCACCTACTGACCAATCTGCGGTGTTATTGGTATCACTTTTTAATACGTAATGGTCAATATGGTAGCCAACATCAATCGTGTGGTTTTTAGGACGTAAAGTACCGCGTAGATCTAATACCGTCCAACCGGTGCCTTCTAAATCTGTCACGCGCCCAATTCGATTTATGTAGGGATTTCCGCCATTCGCACCACCTGTAGCACCATTAGACGGCGCTTGAGAAGCACTACTTTTGTCTTTTTGGTAATCGTAATCCGAGAAAGTAGCCTGCCAATCGAAAAAGCCCTTGGTATTAGATTTCAAGTCTAAGGCTTGCATCACATGCAAAGCCTCAACCTCGGCTGGGCTAAAACCAGAAACGTCATAACGCGCGCCGTTAAAATTCACGCGACCATTGAATACTTGGTTGCCAGCTGCGTCTTTGATATAACTTTCAACATCGGTACGGCTTTCTAAATCCCACACACCCAATGTATAAGTTAATTTAATTTGCGGCGTGATGGCATAAGCTGCTTTAAATTTGGCATTGATTTGCTCCGTGTGATCAATCCCTGTCGCACCAAAAATCACACGGTCCTGGTCCTTCTCACTTTTGTCCTCAAATGCTCCTGTTATGACTGGACTTGCCCCCGGTGCCGTGGTTGAGCGTAGTGCATTGGCAAACTGCATGGGTTGGCTCTCATTCTCTAGCCTATCCACCCCGAACCAAAAACTTAAATCATTGACCTTATTACCGACTGAGGCGGTTTGATGGTTGCCGGTAAAAGTCTTATCAGTTCCGTATAGTTCAAAATCTTGCGCGAAAGCCTGCGCGCTGGCATGCACTTCAAACTTGGTTGGCATGCGTGTATTTAAATTCACCACGCCGCCGAACGAGTTACCTGCATACAATGCTGAAAAAGGCCCATACAGGATATTCACACTTTCAATCTCTTCCGGGCTGACCAAGCCCCAGCGCGGCGGAAAACTGAACGAATTACCGAGTAGATTCGAGAGCAATATGCCATCGGCGTAAAGCATGGTTTGCGCGCTGGATAATGTACCTGTAGTACGCGTAGCGATTGGTCCATTGCGATCACCGATATATCGCTCACGCACTTGGAAACTAGGCAAATATTTCAACGTCTGCATCGACGTCGTCGCATTCACCGCATCTTGAATCTGCTGCTTATTATAAGTTTCTACCGTGGCGGGGTGGTCGATAATACGGCTATCAGTCGGCGCCGTGACCGTGACTTCATCCAGTGTTAAATTGTGATCGGCGTGTGCAAGCTGTTGCATGGCTGCCAGTGCGCCCAATACGCAGAAAGTGATTTTATATTTCATGATGTTCTCAATATTAACGTTGAGTGATACCTAAAAAGGGTACTCTAAAAAGTTAATTGCTTGAGAACTGAGGTGGGGCTTGGCTTGGTGGAGTTAAATAAGGCTGAAAAGCAGCTGCAACAACTGCATGTTCTGCAATTGTTTGCGCTTCTGCTTCTAAAGTTTGAATAATGAGATTATTAGGGTCTGGCAAATAAGCAGTGTTATGAGGGTTTGCACAGAATGGACAATGTTCGAAATGATTTTGAGCAGTTTGTGGCTTGGATGGATTGACTGAATTCAGCGTCAACTCGGTCGCAAGTTGTTTACCCATAGTGGTTTTTACTTGAATTACAACTTTAGCGCCGTTGCTGGTACATACTTGTTGGGTAAATGCTTTATTGCCTGTCAAATTAACTAAAGCATGTGAAACCGTAGGCGCAAGCGAAGCAAATGCCATCACTATCATAATGATTCTGCTAATCGCTAATTTATAGTGCCGTAAAAACATACAATTATTATACGCAAAATTTACCTACGTATTGAGATTAGGCTACTTTATTTGTAAAAAATCAAGCACTTCCAAAACAATGCCGATTTACAATTATCCCAAACCAATGAATCGCATGAATAAGCGCATAACATATGCAGCCAGTATCAGTGCTAGCACACTGGCCGCCCATATCAATACCAACCAGCCTATACGTTTTGGCCAGGAAGTCTCAACAGGTTTTTCATCCATTTCAACCATATTAAAGCCTAGTGATAACCATCTTCAGCGCGCACTTTGCCACGGAACACGTAATAAGACCATGCGGTG
This sequence comes from Methylotenera sp., assembly GCA_035459705.1. Lineage (GTDB taxonomy): Bacteria > Pseudomonadota > Gammaproteobacteria > Burkholderiales > Methylophilaceae > Methylotenera. The sequence goes on from DATHXI010000033.1 coordinate 66,255, forward strand.
TAAGCAAGGATGAAAGGAATGATGAACAAGGTACCTACCAAGGCAAATATCTGACTTTGGCGCGGTGCGGCGGCATCCCAAATACTGATATTCGGCGGGATGATGTTCGGCCACAAACTAATCGCCAAGCCGATGTAGCCTAAAAATATAATACACAATGCAAATAAAAATGGCTTGAAGTCATGCTCTTTTTTGATGGCTTTGATTAACGAAAACATAGTGACAGCAACCAAAATTGGTACTGGTGAGAACCATATAATATTAGGTAGACTGAACCAGCGCTCCGCAATCTCTGCATGAGTTAATGGCGTCCAAATACTGATAATGCCGATTGCACCTAGAATCAGCCACGATAACGGCACAGCCAATTGCAACATACGTTTTTGTAAATCGCCCTCTGTTTTCCAAATGAGCCAGCAACAACCTAATAAGCTATAGGCAAGCAGAACGCCCACGCCAGTGAAGAGCGGGAATGGTGCTAGCCAATCAAGCGCACCGCCTACATACTCATGACCGTTCATTTTGATGCCATCAATATAAGCACCTAATGTCACACCCTGGAAAAATGCCGCAACTGCTGAACCGCCGATAAAAGCCTTATCCCAGATATGACGCTCATGGTCATGCGCTTTGAAGCGAAACTCAAAAGCCACGCCACGGAAAATCAGACCAAGTAGCATAAAAATCAAAGGCAAATATAGCGCACTCAAAATCACTGCGTAAGCCAATGGGAAAGCGGCGAACAAGCCGGCGCCACCTAATACCAGCCATGTTTCATTACCATCCCACACTGGCGCTACCGTATTCATCATCACATCGCGATGTTCGCGTTCAGGTACGAATGGGTAAAGTATGCCGATACCTAAATCGAACCCATCCATCACCACATACATCATCACGCCAAAAAAGATGATGATTGCCCAGACAATAGTCACGTCAAAATTCATGATTTATCCTTATTGTCGGTAGATGAAGGCTCTGGAAGTTCATGCTGCAGCGATTCTGTTGCTAATGACATAGGTCGCATCTGTTGTTTGTCCTGGCCAGGCCCGCCATCAGTGGGTAAGTCGCCTTCATGTGGAATCGGCCCTTTGCATACCAAGCGAAGCACATACGCGATGCCAATGCCGAACACAAATAAATACACCACGATAAATAAGCCCAATGACAAAGCAAGCGAGCTGACATCATGCTTAGAAACGCCATCCGCAGTGCGCATGACGCCGTACACCACCCAAGGCTGACGGCCGATCTCAGTTGTGAACCAACCAGCCAGTATGGCAATCAATCCGGCAGGGCCCATGTATGTAGCAATATGTAGAAACGGCCTAGAGGTATAAAGCTGCTTTTTGTAGCGTAACCAAGCACTGTAAAGACCGAGTAACAACATCAACATACCCAAGCCAACCATGATGCGGAACGTCCAGAAAACAATCGTAGCATTCGGCCGGTCTGCCGGTGCAAACTCTTTTAAACCTTTAATCTGGCCATCCCAGCTATGCGTTAATATCAGGCTGCCAATGTGCGGCAACTCAACAGCATATTTAGTTGTTTCGGTCGCCATATCAGGCAAGCCAAACAACAATAACGGCACACCTTCGCCCGCTTTATTCTCCCAGTGCCCTTCCATCGCCGCTACTTTAGCCGGCTGATACTCCAAGGTATTCAGACCATGAGCATCACCAATCACAACTTGTATTGGCGCAACAATCAACACCATCCACATCGCCATGGAAAGCATTTTGCGCACGGCCGGATTATCTTTTTTATGTAGCAACTGCCATGCGCCGGAAGCACCTACAAACAAGGCTGTAGCTAGAAAAGCCGCGACGCCCATGTGCGCTAATCGATAAGGGAATGATGGGTTAAAAATAATAGCTAACCAATCAACTGGCACCAGCACATTGTTCACAATTTCGTAACCTTGCGGCGTATGCATCCAGCTATTGGAAGCAATGATCCAGGTCATGGAAATCAACGTGCCGATTGCGACCATGATGGTCGAGAAGAAATGCAGGCCCGGTCCCACTCGGTTCCAGCCGAACATCATCACACCTAAGAAGCCGGCCTCCAGAAAAAATGCCGTGAGCACCTCATAAGCGAGTAATGGCCCTGTAATACTGCCTGCAAATTGCGAAAAGCCGCTCCAGTTAGTGCCGAACTGGTAAGACATGACAAGCCCGGACACTACGCCCATGCCGAAAGTGACGCCGAATATCTTCAGCCAGAAATGGTATAAATCCTTATAAGCTTGTTTTTTGGTCTTGAGCCAGCAGCCTTCCAATACAGCCAGATAGCTGGCTAGGCCGATGGTAATGGCGGGGAAAATAATGTGGAACGCGATGGTAAAACCGAACTGAATTCTGGCTAGATCAAGTGCCGAAAAACCAAAAATAGAGTTACCGAATAGTGAATCGCTAATTACAGGCATGTTTGCTCAAATCTTTAAGATTTATCTAAATGATTAATTCAATGTAAAACAGGCGCGTCAAAGCCCGTCATCTCCAGAAAAACGCTGTTCTCTAAATGGATCTGCATGGTTATGGTAACCGCGCACCTCCCAAAAGCCTGGCCTATCTTCAGCATGTAACTCAATTGCCTTGAGCCACTTGGCTCCTTTCCAGGCATAGCGTTTAGGCACTATCATGCGCACTGGTCCGCCGTGTGCAGTAGTAAGCGGATAACCAAGAACAGAATGGGCAACGATAACATCGTCATCAAGCAAGGCTTCAAGCTCAAGGTTGGTGGTGTAGCCATCGTAGCCATGCAAGGTAACGAACTTGGCTGTATCTAGCGGTACTGCCATCATCAACAAGTCTTGCGCTTTGACACCAACCCAATCCATGTCCAGCCTGCTCCAGCGAGTGACACAATGAAAATCTGAGACTTCGGTTACTTGCGGGAGTTGTTGGAATGCTTCCCAATCTAAATTGAGCTCATTCTCTACCAAACCGTAAACGCGCAATTTCCAGTTAGTTTTGTTGACATCAGGCAAGATGCCTAAATCTAGGATCGGGAAGTTTTTTACTTCGGTTTGACCTGCGGGCACGCGCTCATTGGCGTTCGCTTTACCAGGTGCATTGCCTTTTTTGGCAATCGCTATCTTGCCCGCAATGAGCTTTTTCCAATCTGGCACGGCATTCTCCTCGCGCTCGAAACGCGGCTACCACATGGGTTTATATGTTTAACCTCTATGATTGAGGTTTTTTGGGGCTATCTTTCTTAAAGCTATCTAACAACAACAAAGCAACGCCTACACAAATCGCGCTATCTGCCACGTTGAATGCTGGCCAATAGAAAGTTTGATAGTGAAAATACAAAAAATCTACGACATAGCCCAAAGTGACACGATCATACAAATTGCCAATCGCGCCACCTAATACTAAGGCCAAACCTAAACAAAAAAGTTTCTCGGTTTGGTGTTTGCGAATCAAGTAGCTAATCACAACGATCGCGACGACTGAAACTACGCTGAAGAATATTTTTTGCCAGCCACCAGCATCGGCTAAAAAGCTGAATGCGGCGCCTTCATTGTGATAACGCACCAAATCAAAGAAACTGGTAATCGTTAAATGCTCGCCATATTGAAAAGCCTGTTGTACTAGATGTTTTGTGTATAAATCTAGTACAACAATCACCGCACTAATAAAGAACCATTTACGCATGAGTACGGTACTCACCAGTGCCAAACAAGTTTCTCACGCAGCGTCCACATATCTGTGGGTGTAAGGAATCTGCCCCTACATCTGCACGGTAATGCCAACAGCGGTCACATTTAACGTGTGTGCTAGGCTTTACAACAATTTTTTGCTGGGACTCAGCTACAACTTTATAAACCTTAGCACTTGAGGTAATCATCACAAAACGTAAATCATCCGCCAAACTGCTCAGTGCCTCATAACCATCTTTTGTCACGTAAAACTCTAATTCAGCTTGCAGTGATGAGCCAACCTGCCCGGTAGCACGCAGCAACTCGATTTCTTTTGCCGCTAGGGCACGTGCGCTGATGATAGTTTCCCATACCTTAATGTGCTCAGCCGTCATGCCATGCTTAGGCAGTTTGTACCAAATATCTTCAAATACTGTTTTATCAGCATCTAACCCTAAAGTCTGCCAAATCTCATTCGCGGTGAAGCTCAATATTGGTGCCATCAAGCGCATCATGCAATGCGTAATGTGGTACAACGCGCTTTGTGCACCGCGACGTGCGAACGAAGTTTCACCTGCGGTATAGAGTCTGTCTTTTAGAATGTCGAGGTAAAACCCACCCAAATCCTCCGAACAGAAACTCACGAATTTTTGTACCGCCAAATGAAATTCATAACGGTCATAATCTGCCAATATTTCTGTTTGCAGCTTCTCGGTTAACACCAGTGCATAGCGGTCAATCTCCAGCCAATCATGCGCTGGCAGTAAATCTTTATGCGCATCAAAATCAGCCAAGTTCGCTAGCAAGAATTTCATGGTATTGCGGATACGGCGATAGCTTTCTGCCACCCGCTTCAAGATTTCATCCGAAATCGTGAGTTCGCCAGAGTAATCAGTTGAGGCCGTCCACAAACGCAAGATATCTGCACCGTAAGTGTCCATCACCTTTTGCGGTGCGACGACATTACCTTTAGATTTACTCATCTTGTGACCTGAACCATCCACCACAAAACCATGCGTCAGCAAGGCGTTATAAGGGGCGCGGTCATCAATCGCACAGCCGGTTAGCAGCGAAGACTGGAACCAGCCACGATGCTGGTCTGAACCTTCCAAATACAAATCGGCCGGGAATGCTAAATCTGGGCGACGCTTCAGTACGGCAGCATGCGTAGCACCAGAATCAAACCAAACATCTAAGGTATCACTGATTTTTTTGTAAGCTGTAGCATCAGCTGGCGCGTGCTGTGCCAAGAAAGCAGCACCGTCTAAACTAAACCAAGCTTCAACACCGCGCGCCTCTACTAATAAAGCAGCTTGCTCTAATAACGCTAATGTCTGCGGATGCGGCTCACCGGTTTCTTTATGCACAAACAATGGCATCGGCACGCCCCAGTTACGCTGGCGCGATACGCACCAATCAGGGCGATTCTTAATCATCGCCTCTAGGCGCGCACGACCCCAACTTGGGAAAAACTCAGTTGCATCAACGGCTTTATTAGCGTGTTCACGCAAGCTCACACCGGCAGCATCTTGCTCGTTCATACCGATAAACCACTGGTGCGTCGCCAGTTGCATCAATGGTGTTTTATGACGCCAGCAATGTGGGAAGCTGTGGTTCAAACGTGCACTGGCCAACAAAGTACCGTTCTCTTGCATCTTCGCCAAAATCACCTTATTGGCTTCTTGACGTGTTAGGCCGCGAATTGCCTCAAACTCGACCAAGTCACTGTTGAAGAACTTGCCATCACCGCCCATTAAAACGCGAGGCTTTTCATTCGGGAAGTTAGCGCGCATCACCAACCAGTCATCATTACCATGTGCAGCAGCAGTATGCACTAAGCCTGTACCTGCTTCGGTTGTGACATGGTCGCCACAAATAACTGGCACTTGGCGGTTATCGAACGGATGTTTTAGTTGTAGACCCTTTAATGTAAGACCTTTACAAGAACCGAGGACTTTATAGTTTTCTTCACCGTAACGTTTAAGTGTTGCTTCAGCCAGTTCATGCGCAAGAATTAGCAAACCTTTACTAGTTTGAATTAAATCGTAATCCATCTCTGGATGTACGCTCACTGCTTGGTTAGCCGGCAATGTCCAAGGAGTCGTGGTCCAAATGACCGCATACGCATCATCTGTCACTGCTATACCAAACGCTTTACTTAAAGCTGCGTTATCTACTGCCTTGAAACCTACATCAATCGCTGGTGAATTTACATCTTCATATTCCACCTCAGCCTCAGCCAATGCTGAACCGCAATCTACACACCAATGCACAGGCTTACTGCCTTGGTACAAATAGCCATTTTCGTAGATGCTAGCCAAAGCGCGCATGATGTCAGCTTCGGTTTTGAAATCCATAGTGAGGTAAGGGTTATCCCAATCACCCAGCACACCTAGGCGGATAAAGTCCTTCTTTTGCTTTTCTACTTGCTCTGCAGCATAGGCACGACATAACTCACGGAACTTGGCAGGGTCGATATTTTTACCGTGTGTTTTCTCTACCATCAGCTCAATTGGTAAGCCATGGCAATCCCAGCCTGGTACGTAAGGCGCATCAAAACCACTCATGGTTTTGGATTTAATGATGATATCTTTCAGGATTTTATTTACCGCATGGCCGATATGAATATCGCCGTTTGCATAAGGAGGGCCATCATGCAGGATGAATTTTTTTGCACCTTTGCGTGCTTTGCGAATACGCTGATAAAGTTGCTTATCTTGCCATTGCTTTAGCCAAGCCGGTTCGCGTTTAGCTAAATCGCCACGCATTGGAAACGTGGTTTCAGGCAGATTCAGTTTGTACTTAGACGCTTCAGCTTCTGATGTTGTCTTGTTAGGTGTTGTCTTGTCAGTCATGTTTATTTCTATGTTCTATCTACTTAAGTTTTATTACTTGTTAAGTTTTATTTCTTGAAAAAATCTCGCGCCACTACAATATCAGCCGCAATTTGTGCTTTTAGCGCCTCTAATCCATCAAACTTCATTTCATCACGTATTTTGTGTAAGAACTCCACATGCACATGTCTATCGTACAAATCACCATCAAAATCAAGGATATGTACTTCAAGCAATAATTTAGGAACGCCCTCGATAGTTGGTCGGACACCCAAATTTGCGACGCTAGGCAAACCGTCCAATTTTACCGCATATACGCCAGTTAAAGCAGGTCGCTCATGCCGCATATGAATGTTAGCGGTAGGAAAGCCGAGTTGACGACCACGCTTTGCGCCGTGCACGACTTTACCGCTGATGCTATAAGGACGACCGAGTAAACTCGCGGCTTCTTGCAACCTTCCTGCTGCCAAGGCGGCACGCACACGCGTACTTGAAACACGTTCGTCCTCTAAGCTGACTTGTGGCAAGCCAACCAGATTAAATTTGGCTTCAACAAAGTCGATGATAGAGCCTCGGCGCAGCGCGCCAAATCTAAAGTCCTCACCTACCAAAATAGCTTGTGCATTAAGCGCCTGACGCAATATATCCTGCATAAATTCTTCGGCGCTAACTTTGGCAAAGTTTCGATTGAAACGGCAGACATAGGTTTTCTCAACGCCTGCATTGGCAAAATGTTCCAGTTTTTCACGCATTGAGCATAGTCGTGCCGGTGCACTATCTGGCGCAAAAAACTCACGTGGATGCGGCTCAAACGTCATCACCGCGGAAGTGACATTGAGCGACTTTGCAGTTTCTACCAGTTTCTTCAATAAAGCCTGATGTCCTAAGTGCATGCCGTCAAAATTGCCTATCGCCAGTGCACAAGCGGGCTGCAGGGCAGCTGGGATGTGTCTGAAAACTTGCATCTACCGCTCAACCCTACGAATGTAATCTCTGGGTTTAAACCCTAGCAACAATAGTGTTGCGAAGTAACTTACGCCGCCCAATGCCACCAAACCACTAATATACAGTAGGCGTTTCATTAAACTAAAATCCAACCATGCACTGGTGTCGCCCATTGCGAAATAAAGCACGACACCCATCATGCTCAACGCAACGAGCAATTTAAGCGTAAATATCAACCAACCCGGCTGTGGCTGATAAATGTTGGATTTACGCAAATGATAGTAAAGCAGCGCGGCATTGATACATGCACCCAAGCCGATTGCCAGTGCCAGCCCTGCGTGTCGCAAATCTAATAAAAATACGAATACCAGATTCATCAATTGTGTTGTCACTAATGTAAATACTGCGATTTTGACTGGTGTCTTGATATTCTGTCTTGCGTAAAACCCTGGCGCCAATATTTTGACTAGAATCAAACCTAGCAAGCCTAAACTATAGGCAATCAAAGCTTGCTGCGTCATCAATACATCATGTGCAGTAAATTTACCATAATGGAATAAAGCAATGACCAGCGGTGCTGCCAACACGGCCAATGCAACAGCAGCGGGTGCTGCTAATATGAATGTAAGACGCAAACCCCAATCCAAGAGTTGGGAGTATTCGCTTTGGTCTTTACTCGCGTAGGCCTTAGACAGACTAGGCAACAATATTGTACCCAGTGCCACACCCAGCACACCCGTAGGGAACTCCATCAAGCGATCCGCATAATAAAGCCAGCTCACGCTACCGGTATCTAAAAACGAAGCAAAAACCGTATTGATAATGAGTGAAATCTGCGCCACGGAAACCCCTAATATTGCAGGCCCCATCAATTTCAAGATACGCAACTCACCTTTATCGCCATAGCCCTCACCATCATGCTTGAGTTCAAACTTAGGCAGCAGGCCGATTTGCTTTAAAAAAGGGATTTGAAATATTAACTGTAAGAAACCGCCAATAAACACCGCCCACGCCAACACTTTAATCGGCTCAGCAAAATGATCTGCGAAGAACAGTATGGCAACGATCATCGATACATTCAGCCAAACCGGGGTGAATGCAGGGATACCAAACTTGTTATAAGTATTAAGTACACCACCCGCCATTGAAACAAGCGAGATAAAGAAAATGTAAGGGAAGGTGATGCGCAGCAACTCAATTGTCAGCTGCATTTTGTCAGGCTCTGCCCTAAAGCCTGGCGCTATCAATGTAACTATCCATGGAGCGGCCAACATACCCAGCAAAGTTGTAACGACAAGTATCAACCCTAGCCATGTCGCTACGCGGTTGATGAGACTATGCGTCTCCTCAAAACTACGTTGGCTCTTGTATTCAGCTAGAATTGGCACGAAAGCCTGACTAAAAGCACCTTCAGCAGAAATGCGGCGCAACAGATTGGGTATCTTGAAAGCGACAATGAACGCATCTGTAATCATGCCCGCGCCAAACACGCGTGCGATGAGCGTATCACGCACAAAACCCAGTATGCGTGAGACAAAGGTCATGCTACCGACTTTGGCTAAAGCTTTAAGTAAATTCATGGGCGACTATTAAAAAATTTGTTTTATTAACAACATATTGCGCAATTTTATCATGCCAGACGTCAGCACGTAGCAATTGCTCATGATATTTGCTTGATTTTAACTTGCAATTTATTCTCATAATAGCTATGATTATGGGCTTCGTATTTTGAATAGCTTTTAGAGCTTATAGGAAACATTTAAGATGGCAAATACCGCACAAGCAAGAAAACGTGCTCGTCAAGCAGTTAAGCAACGCGCTCACAATGCAAGTTTGCGCTCTACTTTGCGTACAGCGATTAAAAAAATCATTAAAGCTGTAGAAGCTGGCGATAAAGCCGCAGCTACTGCTGCTTACACTGAGAATGTTAGTGTAATTGACCGCATTGCGGACAAACAGATCATTCACAAAAATAAAGCTGCACGTCATAAAAGCCGCCTAAACGCAGCTGTGAAAGCAATGGCGTAAGTTAGTAATTAAGAATTAAATAAAAAAGCCGAACGATGTTCGGCTTTTTTATTTTTCAATGCTTACCGTCCACTTATAAAGTAGCGCGCATTTAAATACCAGCGCTAATCACCAATACTTAAATCTGCACGCACTTGAATTGCTTGCTTAATCGCTTCATCGCGGCTCGCGTTAATTACCGTATAGTGCCCCATCTTACGTCCCGGACGTGCCTCTTGTTTGCCATACAAATGCATCTTGAGCTGTGGGTTAGTAAGCGCTAACTGCCAAGCAGGTTCTGACTGTTTATTCACAGCATCACCATTAGGCCATATATCTCCTAACAGATTCACCATCACCGCCGGGCTATGCTGGCGACTGCTGCCAAGCGGCAAGCCTACCAATGCACGAACTTGTTGCTCAAACTGATTGGTGACACAGGCATCAAGCGTGTAATGACCAGAGTTATGTGGGCGTGGCGCCATCTCATTCACCAACAACTCGCCATCGCATACAAAAAACTCTACTCCGATGACACCAGTATAGTTGAGCTTTTCAGCCACCATGATGGCCAATTTCTGTGCTTGATGATTGATCGCATCGCTCCCGCGCGCCGGTACAATAGTCACATCCAAGACGCCATTGAGATGACTATTTTCTGCAGTAGGGAATGTGGCAACATTGCCGTGTGTATCACGCGCCAGCACCACAGAAACCTCGTAATCCAACTTCATCATCTTCTCTAGCACACATTCTTCGTGGTCAAACTGTGCGTATGCTAATTGCGCTTCTTGCTGATCTTTGACACGCGCCTGACCTTTGCCATCATAACCAAAACGCGCTACTTTCAGTATCGCCGGATAGATACCACTGTCATCCCCTGGCAAATCCGCTGCAGAATCAATGACAGCATAAGGCGCTACCGGCAAACCTGCATTCTTGAGAAAATCTTTTTCACTGACACGATGCTGAGCAATGGCTACGCTTTGAGCAGACGGACGCACGGGCGTAGTTCTTGCTAAAAAAGCCAAGGAATCAGCTGGCACATTTTCAAACTCAGTCGTAATTGCCAGGCAGGTCTTGGCAAGTTTCTTTAACGCCGCCTCATCGTCGAAGGCCGCACAGATATGCTCATCAGCAATCTTGCCGGCAGGACTATTTACATCAGGATCTAATACCGTAACGCGATAACCCATTTCATGGGCTGCAATCACGAAGAAACGGCCAAGCTGTCCGCCACCCAACATGCCCAACATGGCGGAAGGCAAAATAACTGAATCTTGTTCTATACTTTTTTTACTCATATTCTTAAATACGTTTAATTGATTGTTTGAACTGGTACTGAAAATAAACTCTAGCGGGATTAAGGCTTTTCGCTGAGCTGCATCGCCTGCACTTTATCCGCTTGTTTCGCACGGAACTCAGCAAGCTTTTGCGCCAAAGCTGCATCATGGTTGGCTAATATAGAGGCAGCAAATAAACCAGCATTAGCTGCACCTGCTTCTCCTATTGCAAAGGTAGCGACAGGGATGCCTTTTGGCATTTGCACTATCGAAAGTAAAGAATCCTGTCCTTGCAGATGTTTAGAAGGCACTGGCACGCCTAACACCGGTAACGTTGTCTTAGCAGCCACCATACCAGGTAGGTGCGCTGCGCCGCCAGCACCAGCGATAATTACTTGATAGCCTTTTTTGGCAGCGCTCTCGGCGAATCGGAACATCAAGTCAGGTGTGCGGTGCGCAGAAACAACTTCTGCGGTATAAGCCACATCAAAATCAGCCAACATTTGCGCGGCAGCTTTCATAATCGGCCAATCGCTATCCGACCCCATAATAATGGCTACCAATGGTTGTTTTTCCATCTGCTTTCCTTCTACTTTTTCTTCTGTTTTACTTGGACCAAATATGCTGAAGATATATTACAGTTATAGCAATACCAAGTTATCGCGATGGATCAAAGCTGACTCGTCGACATAACCTAAAATCTTTTCAATCTCACTACTGGGCTTGCGCATGATACGCAAGGCCTCAATGGCAGAATAATTCACCAGGCCGCGCGCTATCTCGATGCCATCAGTATCACAGCAAGCCACGACTTCACCGCGTTCAAAGTCACCCTCAACCGCGAGTACGCCGATTGGTAATAAACTCTTACCATCTTGTTTGATCACTTTTACTGCACCTGCATCCAGCGTTAACTTACCACGCAATTGCAAATGATCCGCTAACCATTGCTTACGTGCGGTAGTTTTCATCTGTGCGGTTTGCAAATGTGTACCAATCACCTCGCCTGCTGCCAACCTAACGAGCACGTCTTTTTCACGGCCAGAAGCAATCACCGTATGTGCGCCACTGCGCGCTGCGCGCTTGGCAGCTAATACCTTGGTCAGCATGCCGCCAGTACCAACGGTGCTACCGGCACCGCCTGCCATCTGCTCTAAAGCAGCATCCCCGGAAATCGCGTGCTGTATAAATGTTGCATTCGCATCTTTACGTGGGTCAGCAGAATATAGGCCTTGCTGATCGGTGAGAATCACCAAAGTATCAGCTTCGATTAGATTAGCTACCAATGAGCCAAGCGTATCGTTATCACCAAATCGAATCTCATCGGTGACCACAGTATCATTTTCATTGATGATAGGAATCACGTTCAGGTTGAGCAAGGTACGCAGGGTACTGCGTGCATTAAGATAGCGTTTTCTATCAGCCAAGTCATCATGCGTGAGCAGGACTTGCGCAGTGTGTAAATGATGTTGGCTAAAGCAGCTTTCGTACATCTGCACCAAACCCATTTGACCTACCGCAGCAGCAGCTTGCAACTCATTAACAGCGGTTGGACGTTTCTTCCAGCCCAATCTTTGCATGCCTTCGGCCACTGCACCGCTTGAAACCAAAACAACCTGCTTACCTTGCTTAACCAAGTTGGAAATTTGCGCCGCCCAAGCGGCAATTGCCGTCTGATCTAGCCCATTACCATTGTTAGTAACAAGGCTAGAGCCAACTTTGACGACGATAATTTTCGCATCTTCAACTAATGATTTAGTCATAGTAGATGGAGATACTGATGAATTAGATACTGTTGACTTCATTTCCAGCGTCTTTAATAGCGGCTTCCTGAGCTTCTATTTTGAGTTCTTCAATATGCTGCATGATAGCGTAAGTCAGTTCTTTACAGCCAATGCCACTAATCGCTGAAATCGCAAATACGCGGCCTTTCCAGCCATAGTCTTTCACAAAATCTTTTACAATCTGTGCTGAGTCTTGCAGCATGTCGATCTTGTTCAGCACTAACCAGCGTGGTTTTTCATACAGCGCTTCGTCGTATTTTCTAAGTTCTTCGACAATCGCTTTTGCCTCATGTACAGGATCAATCGCTTCATCAAACGGTGCAATATCAACCAAGTGCAGTAATAATGAAGTACGTTGCAGATGGCGCAGGAACTGATGTCCAAGCCCGGCGCCTTCAGCAGCACCTTCGATAATGCCTGGAATATCAGCAATCACGAAACTACGCTCAGCATCTACACGCACTACGCCCAAATTAGGATGCAATGTAGTAAACGGATAATCAGCGACTTTTGGTTTTGCTGCAGAGACAGAACGAATAAAGGTAGATTTACCTGCATTCGGCATACCCAATAAACCAACGTCAGCCAATACTTTAAGCTCTAGATAAAGCTCGAATTCTTCACCTGGCTCGCCTTTGGTACATTGGCGTGGCGCACGGTTCATACTGGATTTGAAGTGCACATTGCCTAAGCCTCCATTGCCGCCCTTAGTCATCTGCGCACGTTGCCCATGCTCGCTCAAATCCACCAGCATTTGCTCACTGGCTTTATCTGAAATCACGGTACCCACTGGCACACGCAAAATCATGTCTTCGCCTTTAGCACCGTAGCATTCTGCACTGCGACCATTCTCGCCGCGTTGTGCACGGAACACACGCGTATAGCGATAATCCACTAGCGTGTTGATGTTACGGTCAGCTTCGATGATGATAGAACCACCACGACCGCCGTCCCCGCCGCTTGGGCCACCCATCGGTTCGTATTTTTCACGACGAAACGTAGCAACGCCGTTACCACCGTCGCCAGCAAATATTCTAATCGTTGCTTCGTCTATAAATTTCATGCTGTTAACCTTTGCAAGATTGCTTATCTAAAACTTAAGCAATCTTGTCCTTCGCGTAAGACCGTAAAGGTCTTCCCCGTGGAATATACCAGCTTAGCCAGTTTTTGGCTTGCCCGTGGAATAAATGAGCTGAAGCTCTTTATTCACACGTCAAAGCTGGTTATTCACACGTGAGAGTTTACCAAATAAAAAAGCCCCATCAAACGATGAGGCTTTAATAAAGTTATATTAACTTAAGCTGTAACAATAATGCTTACAGTTTGGCGCTTTAATGCACCTTTAATAGTGAAAGCTACTTTACCGTCAGCTTTTGCGTACAAGGTGTGGTCTTTACCCATACCTACGTTTTCACCAGCATGCATTTTTGTACCGCGTTGGCGTACGATAATGCTACCTGCTGAAACCACTTGCTCACCGAAAGCTTTAACGCCTAATCGTTGTGAGTGTGAATCGCGACCGTTACGTGAACTACCGCCTGCTTTTTTGTGTGCCATGATTTATCCTAACAATTTATTCTGAAGTTTAGCTTCAAATTACTCGGCTGCTTTAGCGGCTTTTGCTGCCTTAGCTGGTTTTGCCGCTGCGCCTGATGCACTGATGTCACCAATTTGGATTTCAGTGTAGCTTTGGCGATGGCCTTGTGTTTTACGATAGTGCTTACGACGACGGAATTTAAAAATCATTACCTTGTCGCCACGGCCGTGTGAAAGTATTGTTGCACTTACTGTCGCACCAGCGATAATAGGTGAACCGATTGTTGTTTTATCGCCGTCTGAAACCATTAAGATTTGGTCTAGCGTAACTGTAGCGCCAACGTCAGCTACTAATTTTTCAACTTTTAATCTTTCGCCTGCAACTACGCGATATTGTTTGCCACCAGTTTTGATTACTGCATACATGATTATGCCTTTAACTCATACTTCAAAGAATCGCGCATTATACGCAATTTATCCCGCAAAGCAAACCATAATCGCACGTAATCTTAAAAAATCGCTGTTGTTTTAGCGGTCAATTAGATAGCGGATTTCAAGCTTGATTTGATAACGCAATTTTACCTGAATTATTCACCCATGTTTTACAGACTCTGCTTATATGCGCAGATTAGATGTGTGAAAGTCGGCTGTGATAAAATAAGCGTTACTTTTATAGGTTAATTAACGTGATACCAAGCACTAATCAATCAAGCACCAGCCAATTAAATAGCATTCAATCTTGTATCGCTGACGACATTCAAGCTGTTAATACCGTTATTCAACAGTCTTTACATTCTGAAGTAACCTTGGTGAATCAAGTCGCACATTACATTATCAACAGTGGTGGCAAACGTTTGCGCCCAATATTGGTATTACTATCTGCCGGCCTGTTTGGCAAAGTACAGCCGCAACATCATCAGCTTGCGGCTGTAGTGGAGTTCATCCATACCGCCACCTTATTACATGATGACGTAGTGGATGAGTCATCCAAACGTCGCGGACAGAATACTGCTAACGCCCTATTTGGCAATGCCGCCAGCGTGTTAGTCGGCGACTTTGTGTATTCACGCGCCTTTCAAATGATGGTAGCTGTGCAGAATATGCGCGTAATGGAAGTACTAAGCAATGCTACTAACGTGATTGCAGAAGGTGAAGTGCTGCAACTATTGAATGTGCACAATGCAGACATTAGTGATGAGGACTATTTGCAAGTCATTCACTACAAAACGGCCAAACTATTTGAAGCTGCCACACGCTTGGGTGCCATTATCAGCAACGCTTCACCGCAAGACGAAGCAGCACTGAGTCAATACGGCATGCATATCGGCACAGCATTCCAGCTGATTGATGACGTATTAGACCTTAGCGGCAACGAGCTCGAGATTGGCAAAAATTTAGGTGACGACTTAAGTGAGGGCAAGCCAACCTTGCCACTCCTATATGCGATGCGTCATGGCACCGCTGACGAAGCTGATGTTATTAAACGATCAATTGAACATGGTGGCTTAGATGATCTACCGACTGTACTCAGCGCGGTTGAACGCACTGGCGCACTCAAACATGTGCGTCAAGTCGCTGAAAAAGAATCTGATTTAGCTTGTGCGGCGATTGCGCATTTTGCCAACTCAGCTCATAAAGAAGCAATGATTACATTGGCAAAATTTGCAGCGACTAGAAACTATTAACCACTATTTAAGCTGATTAATTAAGTGTGATTTGCTCGCCAGTATCGGCATGGTAATACGTTAAGTGTGCGCAATCGCTAGTACCGGCAGTCAATGACCCATCAAACAAGGCCTTGCCTTCAACATCTACCACCGCATAGCCATTGTGATAAAGTGTCACTTCCGCAAGCTTTTTGCCTTGACGCATCGCAAAGCTGATGCAATTCTCTTCTTCAGCTTCTGAGTAGACTTCCCAGTCGCGACCACCCGCCAATTGTGCTAACCAAGCAGGCAGGTCAACCTCAACGCGACAAATAATAGGCTCATCCCACTCAGGGCGATTCACCTCTGATTGGAGTAGCTCATATATATTTTGTGTGTTGCTAACGTCTGTCATCTTACTTTCCTTGGTCATCATGTTGCACTGCTGCTTTATGCAATCATTATAATATTGATTGCATTCCTTACCTTTATTTTTGTGGCGGCCTGAGCGAATTTCAAGAGGCCTGCTATTAATCAGACAACCTCAGGACTGGTTGCCACAAGTATATAACGATGAGATGATGCGTTTAGTTTACAAACGTCATGCCACCAGCATGAATGCTAGCCGACACTTTAAGGACTGTTATGCCCGATGCCTTCATTGAACTATCTAGTGTATTACAACAAAATAGCTCCGTTTTTATTACACTTTCTGTCATTTTTGGATTGATGGTAGGCAGCTTTCTGAATGTGGTAATCCATCGCCTACCCAAAATGATGGAACGTGAATGGCATAACAACTGCCTGGATTTGCAAGGCAAAGAGGTCACCGAAACCAGCAAGTACAGCCTCGTGAGTCCGCGCTCTGCTTGCCCCACATGCGGCCACATGATTAGTGCATTAGAAAATATTCCGCTCATTAGCTACTTGGCATTAAAAGGCAAGTGTCGTAATTGCAAAGCAGCAATTGGTATACGTTACCCCTTGATTGAAGCGTTGACCGGAATTTTGATTGGCTTGGTTAGCTGGAAATTCGGCTACTCCAGCGTTACTCTATTTGCCTGGGTATTCACTTTTGCGCTTATCGCGCTCACATTCATTGATTTTGACACGCAGTTATTACCTGATGACATCACGCTGCCGCTATTGTGGCTAGGCTTACTATTTAACTTGAATACTGGTTTTACCGACTTGCAATCTGCCGTCATCGGTGCCATCTCCGGCTACCTCATATTGTGGTCGATCTACTGGTTATTCAAGCTTGCCACTGGCAAAGAAGGCATGGGTTATGGTGACTTCAAGTTGCTCGCTGCCATCGGCGCTTGGTTTGGCTGGCAGCTACTGCCTGCTGTCATTTTGCTCTCTTCTGTATTAGGAGCAATTATCGGTATTGGTTTAATCGTTTTAACCAAGCGTGGTCGAGAAACACCGATGCCATTTGGCCCTTTCTTAGCCATTGGCGGTATTGCGGCGCTGTTTTTAGGTCAGCAACTGGCCGGTTTTTACTTACCCTAGCGCCCAGATGCCAATCATTGCACTTACCGGTGGCATAGGCTCAGGTAAAAGTGAGGCCGCTAAACAGTTCGCAAAACAGGGGGTTCCAGTTGTGGATGTTGATGTCATCGCCCATGAGCTCACGGCGGCTGGTGAACCTACACTATCTGAAATTAGCCACACTTTCGGCGCAGATTTTTTAAACACTGACGGCACATTGAATCGCGCCAAATTAAGGGCGCATGTCTTTGAGCATGAAGATGAGCGCCTTAAACTCGAAGAGATTCTGCACCCCGCCATTCAAAGGCGGGCACTAAGCCAGCTTGCCGCCAACGAACATGAATTAAAACCTGCCTACCAAATTATAGTGATTCCCTTACTGTTTGAAAGTGACCGCTATGCCTCCATCGTGGACAAAGCAATCGTGGTCGATTGTGACGAACAATTACAGATTCAGCGAGCCATGGCGCGCAGCCAACTTAGCGAAGCGCAAGTAAAAGCAATCATGGATGCTCAGGTATCGAGAGTTACTCGACTAAGTCTTGCAGATGAAGTGATTGAAAATAACGGATCGCTCGCAGAGTTAACAAAAAAAATCTCTGAAATTCATGAAAAACTCATTAAGACTTGCATAGTTAGCAAATAAATTTAATAATTCAGTTCAAATTTTTTAATAATTGAATTTACCCAGAATTCATATTCGACTTTATCATTAAATAAAGCATCTTTTGAGTTAATAAACCTCATGGGCCATGGCTAGCTACGATTATCCTTTTAACGAACGCATACGCACCTTGCTACGCGTAGAGGATTTGCTTGCCAAACTTTTACACAATGTAGAAGCAGATCATGAGTATCAACATCACTGCGCCCTGCTTACCCTGCTGCAAATCTTAGACGTCGTTGATCGGGCTGAACTCAAGTTAGATTTATTACAAGAGTTGGATCGCCAAAGAATGGTGATGGTCATGCTCAAGGGCAACCCCGCTATCGCTGCAAAAAAACTAGAATCCATTCTTGATGACATTGACGCTGCCGCAGATGCATTGCGTGCAGAGACCACAAAACTTGGCCAAACCTTACGCTCAAATGAATGGCTGATGAGCATCAAACAACGAGCGGGCATCCCTGGCGGTGTCTGTGAATTTGATGTGCCGTCTTATCATTACTGGCTAGGACTCAGTGCAGAAAAACGCAAGCAAGATTTTCAAACATGGCTGAAGCCGTTGTTGCCTATGCAGCAAGCCATTGGCATTATTTTGCAAATTTTGCGTGGCAGTGGTGCAACAACAAAGCTGATGGCTACTAATGGCGCCTACCAGCAAATGCTAGGAGGTGCCAAACCTGCTCAAATGTTGCGAATCGAAGTCGCTGATGACTTAACGTGTTTTCCAGAAGTAAGTGCTAACAAATACGCCATTAATATTCGGTTTAATTCGCTGGACTGCGCTCAAAAACCACAAAAATGCGACCAAGACGTTAAGTTTGCATTAACGCTTTGTAACCTTTAAGTCACTTTAGCGTTACTCACTCTATAGCTATTTCTAGATATCCTATTTTTTGAATCATATGACAAGCACAAAAAAACGCATGGTTGCATGCCCTAACTGCAATAAATTATCAGAGTTTTCACCGAGCAACCCGTTTCGACCATTCTGCAGTGAACGCTGCAAACTGATTGATTTAGGTTTATGGGCGAGTGAACAATATAGTATTCCCGAAGCCATAAAACCTGATGATCTGCCTGACGAGTTTTCCAATTAATGAATCAATGATTCAAGTGTCAGTCACAATTAAATCATTTTAAATTCAGACCCAAAACTTACTATGCCTAATTTTCTACATCAGCACATCTCTCGTCACCTGCTATTCTTAATGTTAGCCTTAAGCCCGTTTTCGGCTAGCGCTGCTGAACCAGTGACAACACAAGATTCCATCAAACTCACGGACGCGTGGGTACGTGCTACAAATCCTGGTCAAGCAGTAGGCGCTGCCTATATGACCTTATCTAGCGCCCAAGATGTCACTTTGACGAAAGTAGAAAGCGATATCACGAAGAGTGTGGAGATACACAGTATGACAATGCAAAATGGCGTGATGAAGATGCGTATGTTAGACAGCCTGCCACTAGTCGCTGGCAAGCCATATAAGCTGGCGCCAGGTGGTTTTCATTTGATGCTATTTGATTTAAAGAAACCGCTTAATGCCGGTGAACAAGTAAATTTTGTGCTAAATTTTAAGAACAAAAACAATACTGAATTTAAGCAGAATATTAAAGTACAGGTGAAATCATCAGCTGATGAGACGGCAAACTCAAGCGACCACGGCCACGAACACCACCACTAACTACTAAGCCTTATCTGAGGCTTTAGTTTCACTCAGTAGTAGTTGCCCAGATATCACGCTGCATGGCAATACCATGTGCACCGTGTGATCTCGCTACATGCAAATCGTCCATTTGCATCCCGCCCAGCGCATACACCGGCAATGCATAATCTTCAATTAAATCGGTGAAGCTATCCCAGCCGAGTAGCTCGGCATCTGGATGGCTACGCGTCGCCTGCACCGGCGAGAGCAATACATAATCCAAGCCAAGTGCCTCGGCATGCGCCAATTCTTGGCTGTTATGACAAGAAGCTCCAGATAACATACCTTCTGGCTTGGTTTTTAAGCTCATCAAGTCTTGGGAAGAAAAATGTACCCCTGTTGCCTTCAACTCCGATGCCAGATTCAAATCTGAATGAATAAAGACTTTAGCCTCATAAGGGCTTGCCACTTCAATCACATGCTCGGCGAATAACAATAAATCTTCAGATGAAAGTTGTTTTTCACGTATCTGAATCATCATCAAACCATTTTCCAGCGCTGCTTTTAAGCGTTCAAAAAACAGCTCCTCACCTAGTTCGCTTAAATTGGTGATAGCATAGATAGAAGGCAAACTCAGCCCGCTAAATATAGGCGCATTAGCTGGCAGCATGGGGCTCACTGTGACTTTCTCAGGGTTCTGCCAGCTGATGGTTTGTTTTTCGAGACCAAATGGCTCGCCTTCCCATTTTGCAACGATAAAGAAATGTAGCTTTACTGTTTTAGCTGGTGTTTCCAGTTTACCCGCAGCATCATACTTGGCTTCGTAATCAAATGTTCTGGTAAGCCATGGGTATAACAATGTAGCAGTAATGCCCAACTCTTCCTGCAATTCACGTTTTAATGCTTGCTCCGCCGTTTCGTTGTTTTCAATCTTGCCGCCGGGGAACTCCCAGTATCCAGACCAAGCTTTACCGACTGGCCGCTCCGCTAGCAATACCAAGCCATTTTCATGCTGAACCACGCCTACTGCCGCTTGGGTCACCTGCGTTGTGAGTACAGGGATTGTAGTTTCGGGACTATTCATTACATTGATACTTACCCATTATTTAGATGCAAGCTTTTGCTTACCTGAAAAATCACGTGCGAATTGATAGGCAGCACGCCCACTACGTGAACCGCGGGTATGCGACCATTGCAATGCAGCACGGCTGGCTTCTTCATTAAACTCATGAATACCGTAATGTCGCAGCCATTGTGCTGCCACAACCAAATACTCATCCTGGTCAAATGAGTAAAAAGATAGCCACATACCAAATCGGTCGGACAAGGAAGTTTTTTCTTCCACAGTATCGCCTGGGCGAACTTCCCCACCCAAGTGCTGAGTTTCCAGATTCTCTGCCATAAACTCTGGGATTAGATGACGTCGGTTAGAAGTGGCATAGACGAGGATATTATCGGAAGTAACGGCGACGGAACCATCTAACACGACCTTAAGTGCTTTATAGCCAGCATCCCCTGACTCAAAAGACAAGTCATCGCAAAAAACGATAAAGCGCTCACTGCGTGCACGCAACAAAGTAGTGATTTGCGGCAAGTCGATTAAATCCTGCTTGTCCACCTCGATGATACGCAAACCATCTTGTGCAAATTGACTAAGCAAAGCTTTGACCACGGACGACTTACCCGTACCACGCGCACCAGTCAGCAGCACATTATTCGCAGTATAACCGCTCACGAATTGTGCCGTATTACGCACGATTTCAGCTTTTTGATGATCGATATTATGTAAATCATCCAGCTTGATGAGATGCGGATAAGGAATTGCTTCTAAGTAGCCGCGACCTTTGTTGTGTTGCCAGCGCCAAGCAATAGCAGACCAATCCGGCGCAGCTGGTAACGCTGGCAATAACGCTTCTAGCTTGGTCAACAGGCCTTCAGCACGATTCATCAATGGATTAAAGTCAGTCATTACGATCTATAGTCTGCATTGATTTTGACATAGTCATAAGAAAAATCACAGGTCCAAATTGTGCAAGCCGCTTGGCCTCTAGCCAAATCCACACGCACCAGGATTTCAGGTTCTTTCATCACCGCCGCGCCTTGCTCTTCTTGATAAGCAACGGCCCTGCCACCATTCTCAGCGACCAATACGTCACCCAAATAAAGTTTCAAGGCATCCACATTTAATTGCTCAACGCCCGCATAGCCAATCGCGGCCAAGATACGGCCCAAGTTAGGATCTGAGGCAAAGAATGCAGTTTTAATCAAAGGTGAGTGTGCAATCGCATACGCCACCTTGCGGCATTCAGCTTCATCGCGACCACCTTCCACTTTCACTGTCATGAATTTGGTTGCGCCCTCGCCATCGCGCACGATAGCCTGTGCCAACTCAACCGCCACCTCAGTAATCAAGTTTTTGATAGTTACATAATCGGCAGAGTTCGTATCAATCTCTTCGTTCTGCGCCTGACCAGTAGCCATCACAATCAGTGAATCATTGGTAGAGGTATCGCCATCGACGGTAATACAGTTGAATGATTGATTCACCACATCTTGAATCATTGTATCCAAAGCAGCTTGGCTGATAGCGGCATCCGTTGCAATATAACCCAGCATGGTCGCCATATTAGGGTGAATCATGCCGGAGCCTTTAGAAATACCGGTCACAGTGACTTGTTTGCCTGACAACATGACCTGTCTTGATGTGCCCTTGGCGACGATATCCGTCGTCATAATCGCTTCAGCTGCATTCAGCCAATTATCTTCCTTTAGGTTAGCAATCGCGGCTGGTAAGCCGGCAATCACTTTATCTGTCGGCAACGGCTCTAAGATAACGCCCGTTGAGAACGGCAGCACTTGTTCAGGCTTGATATTTAACGATGCAGCCAGCGCCTCACACGTAAGCTTCGCGCGATGCAGACCATCGTCGCCAGTGCCTGCATTGGCACAGCCAGTATTCACTAGCAAAGCACGGATCGATTGGCTACCCGCCAAATGCTCTTTACACAACAACACAGGTGCTGCACAAAATTGATTCTTGGTAAATACACCAGAAACAGTAGTGCCCGCATCTAAGGTCATGACTAAAACATCTTTACGATTTGGTTTACGAACATACGCTTCAGCAAATCCTAATTTAACGCCTTTGACTGGCAATAGGGTATGGGCTGCTGGTGCAGTTAAATTAACGGGCATATCGAATCAACTTTAATAAAAACGGGTGCAAAGAAAATAAAGGCTTAAAGAAATTAAAAGCTTGTTGAATTCTACCTATTTAAGCCACATAAAAATAGCCGAAAATGACTCCAGAAACTAGCCAGACTATTTAAGCACGCCGCCAAATTGTGCCTTGTGGCGTGTCTTCCAGCACGATACCAGCTTCTGCGAGTTCTTTACGGATACGGTCAGCATCCGCAAAGTTTTTGGATTTTTTCGCATCATTCCGTTGCACGATTAAAGCATCAATATCCAGCACATTGTCAGCTTCACCTTGCAGGTAAACATCTGGGTCGCGTTGCAACAAGCCAACTACGTCTGCCAAGCCTTTCAGCAAAGCCGCAGCTTCAGTAGATTTTGTTTTATTCACTTCATTCGCCAAGTCAAATAACACGGCTAAGGCTTCCGGTGTATTGAAGTCATCATCCATAACTGCTTTAAACTTGGCTGCTTGCGGATGCTGCCAATCGACAACAGCATTTGCAATCTCAATACCACGTAATGCAGTATATAAACGCGTCAGTGCCGATTTTGCATCATCAAGGTGTATGTCAGAATAATTCAGTGGACTGCGGTAATGTGCACGTAAGATAAAGAAGCGTACGACTTCCGCATCGTATTTTTCCAACACGGTACGAATGGTGAAAAAGTTGCCTAGAGACTTAGACATCTTTTCATCATCTACACGTACAAAACCATTATGCATCCAGTAATTCACCATTTGGCAAGGCTTGCCGTCATGGCTGTGCGCCGCCTCTGATTGGGCGATTTCGTTCTCGTGATGCGGAAACTGTAAATCTTGACCGCCGCCATGGATGTCGAATCGCTGACCTAGGTGATGTGCGCTCATGGCAGAGCATTCGATATGCCAGCCCGGCCTACCTTTACCACCATTGGGTCCACCAAAGGGCGAATCCCAGCTTGGCTCATTCGGCTTTGCAGCTTTCCATAGTACGAAATCCATCGGGTCTTTTTTATGTGAATCGACTTCTACACGCTCACCTGCACGCAAGTCTTCCAGAGACTTTCCTGACAGCTTGCCGTAACCTTCGAAGCTATTCACGGCGTAAAACACATCGCCATTAGAGGCAGGATAAGCAAAGCCCTTATCAATCAAGGCTTGAATCATATCTATCATGCCACCTACAAACTCGGTAGCTTTTGGCTCAATATCCGGGCGTATCACGCCTAGCTTAGCCGAGTCTTCATCCATCGCCTCAATAAAACGCTGGGTTAATTGTGCAATGGTCTCGTTATTTTCATTAGCGCGCTTGATGATCTTGTCATCGATATCGGTAATATTGCGTACGTAGGTCACGTCATACCCTGAAGCACGCAACCAGCGGCTGACCATATCAAACACCACCATGACACGTGCATGACCCAAATGACAGTAGTCATAAACAGTCATACCACATACATACATACTGACTTTACCAGCAACAATCGGCTTAAATACTTGTTTTTCGCGGGCTAGGGTATTATAAATTTTGAGCATAATCTGATGAAGAATGGTATCTAAATATTGGTGATCGCTAAATATTATCTAATAAGCCTGAACTATAAGCAGTTATAGAGCAGTTATAGCGAAATATATTGGCTTAAACCTAAATGAGCTATTGGAGGTTACTTAGGCTATTGATAGAATTACGTTTTATTTATTCACCAAAAAGTATAGCACAATGAATAATCTTATTGCGTTGCTCCCCAGCTCAATCACACGCTTTGTATTAATTTTATCAGCCTGCCTGTTTATGTCTTCTGTACATGCAGACGAACTGAAAGATATCTCTCAAATGGCTGACCAAGGTCAGGCTGCCGCTGCGCTAGACCGAGTTAACGCTTACATTGCTGCGAATCCAAAAAATGCACAGGCACTATTCATGAAAGGTGTGCTGTTAGCTGAGCAAGGCCGCCGTGATGAAGCAATCAGAACATTCACGGATGTGACAGAGAAATTCCCTAACCTTCCAGAACCATACAATAACCTTGCTGTACTTTACGCAGACCAAGGTCAGTTCGATAAAGCTAGAAAAGCACTGGAGACTGCAATAAAAACGCACCCAAGCTATGCAACAGCTCATGAGAATTTAGGTGATATCTATGCGCGCATGGCTTCAGAAGCTTATGACAAAGCCTTGCAACTTGACACTGACAATACCCGCGCACAAGGCAAACTGTCACTCATTAAAGACCTGTTCGGTACTGGTAACAAAACAACGATAGCGGCAAAAGCAGACCCTATTAAGGTTGCCAACCCAATTCGTGCAGCTGAAGTTAAAAAGACTGATACAACTACTACTGATACTTCTAAAAATGCTGACGACGCGCTTACCAATGCCGTGAACAACTGGGCTCAAGCTTGGTCAACAAAAAATCTTGATCAATACTTTGCAAGCTATAGCGATAACTTCAAACCTGCGAAAGGTGAAAGCCGTAAAGCGTGGGAACAACAACGTCGTGACCGTATCAGCAAACCTGCTCAAATCAGCGTTGAACTATCTAACATCAATGTGACCTTAGAAGACAGCAATAATGCTAAAGTGCGCTTCAAGCAATCTTACCGTGCAGATGGTAAACCAGTCCGCACCACTAAAACATTGCTGATGGAAAAAGTGGGGAGTAACTGGTTGATTACACAGGAAGTTGCAAGTAATTAAGCTGTATTTTAATAAGTGATTTAGTAATAAGTAAATTAGTCAGGCAACACACTATTCAAGCGTTATAAACGTAACTTATTTTTTGTGTATTTTTAGTCGAGGTTATTTGTTTAGTGATAGTAGTGAA
Organism: Methylotenera sp.; assembly: GCA_035459705.1. Taxonomy (GTDB): domain Bacteria; phylum Pseudomonadota; class Gammaproteobacteria; order Burkholderiales; family Methylophilaceae; genus Methylotenera. The sequence goes on from DATHXI010000033.1 coordinate 91,743, forward strand.
TAAGGTTTTAACATACACGCTTTTAGCGGCAGTCACGCTAGTGCCGTGGAATGCAACGGCAGTAACTGTAAGCCGCTATAGCTTTAGTAATCTGCTGCCAAAACCTAAACTCAGCAGCACGGTAGATCTTGCTGAAAATTTATTGGTCAAAAGTTTGCTGGAAATTACCCAAGGTAAAAACCAGCAAGCACTGAATACCATAGATCAATTACTCACCAGCACACCTAACTTCAAACTGGCTCATCTAGTACGTGGTGATTTACTGATGGCGCAAGGCAAATATCTGCAAACATTTGGCAGTGCCGACGGCAATCCGTCTGCAGCGGTCAAAGACCTGCAAGATGAAGCACGTATGCGAATTGAGCGTTATTTGTCTAATCAAAATCTAGATAAGCGCCCTGACCTCTTGCTAGCGCCAAATAATCAACAAAACCACATCATCGTTATAGATACCGATAAATCTCGGCTCTATCTCTATAAAAACGAAAATAATAATTTGAGTTATGTTGCCGATTACTACATCACTGTTGGTAAGAATGGTATTGATAAACAGTCTGAAGGTGACAAGCGTACTCCGATCGGAGTTTATTTTGCAGGGGCAAAACTAACACAAAAACTACCTGATTTTTATGGTGATGCGGCTTATCCATTGAACTACCCAAATGAATGGGATAAACAACACAATAGAAAAGGGTCTGGCATCTGGCTACATGGCACGCCCAGCAGTACCTATAGCCGCCCGCCCCGTGCTAGCGATGGCTGCGTCGTATTGAGCAACCCGGACTTGAAAGCATTAAGCCCTGTACTGCAAGCAGGCAATACGCCAGTCATCATCGCCAGCAACCTGCAATGGCTAGATGCAGGCAATACATCTGAAGAGAAACAAGCGCTGACAGATGCAATAGACAACTGGCTCAGTGACTGGAAATCTCAAGACACCTCTAAATACCTTGCGCATTACTCGCGCGATTTTTTCAGTGATGGTGTCAATTACCAGCAGTGGTCTGAACATAAGCAGCGTGTACAAGCAGGCAAACCAGAAATTGATATTGAGCTGTCGAGCGTCAGCATGTTTGCTTACCCAGATGCTGAGAAAAAGTTAGTGGTTGTCAATTTTGTACAAGACTTCAAAAGCTCACATCTAAAGAACAAAATGCAGAAACGTCAGTATTGGATTCAAGAAAACAATACTTGGCGAATCATCTACGAAGGTGCTGCATAAAAGCGCTTTGCAACCGCCAACTTCAGCACTAGTACAACCTTAAGGAAAAATATGCGTCAGCTTTATGCTTTTTTGATATTGGCACTTCTAAGTAGCTCAGCTTCTGCGGCTAATCCACAACTTGTATTTGAAACAAACCGTGGCGACTTTATCATTGAACTTTATCCAGACAAAGCACCAAAAACCGTAGCCAATTTTATGCAGTATGTGAATTCAGGATTTTACAAAGACACCATTTTCCACCGTGTCATTAATCGCTTCATGATACAAGGTGGCGGTTTTACTGCAGACATGGCAGAAAAAGAAACCAAAGCCCCCGTTGCTAACGAAGCAGGGAATGGTTTACTTAACGAGATAGGTACGCTTGCAATGGCAAGGACTTCTGATCCAGACTCGGCTACTTCACAGTTCTTTATCAACCTTGAGAATAACCAGTTCCTGAACTATCAAAGTCCTGATCCTGAGCTCATCGGTTATTGTGTATTTGGCCGCGTGCTCAAAGGCATGGATGTGGTACGTGAGATTGCTGCCACGCCTACTGGCAATAAAGGACCTTACAGTGATGTACCAAAATCAACCGTTTTAATTCATCAAATTAGACTGAATACTAAAGCTTTATAAACCTATAGTTTTAAAACATTAATCTTAACTACCTTCAATTTTATTAAGGATATTTTGTGGTCACACTACATACTAACTTCGGCGACATTACGCTAGAACTCAATGCTGAAAAAGCACCGATTACCACAGCCAATTTTTTACAATACGTAGACAACGGCTTCTATGACGGTACTATTTTTCATCGTGTAATTAACGGTTTCATGCTTCAAGGCGGCGGTTTTGATGCATCCATGAACCAAAAAGAAACTGCTGATGAAATCAAAAACGAAGCTGACAACGGTCTAGCCAATGATATTTACACCATCGCAATGGCACGTACATCAGCGCCGCACTCAGCGAGCAGCCAATTTTTTATCAACGTTGCCAATAATGAGTTTCTCAACCACACATCACCAACGGCTAGCGGCTGGGGCTACTGTGTATTTGGTAAAGTAACCGCTGGCATGGACGTTATCGACAAGATTAGACAAGTAGCGACCACGAGTCGTAAAGGTCACCAAGATGTGCCTGTCGACAATGTCACGATTGAGCGCGCAACACGCACTTAAGTTGATCAAGTCAAATCCTCTGGCTGACATGAACAATCTCGGAGATTCAAAATCAGGTTTTGATTTATTTATCTCCGATTTGCACTTGTGTGCAAGCCGTCCGGAAATCACCTCGAGCTTTCTGTCTTTCCTGAAAAATACCGCTATTAAGGCACGTTCACTTTATATTTTAGGGGATCTATTTGAATACTGGGCCGGTGATGACGATGTTGAAGATGCTCACCATCAGCCAGTTATCATGGCGTTTCGAGCATTGGCGGATGCTAACGTTAACGTCTACCTCATGCATGGCAATCGCGATTTTCTAATTGGTTCAGACTTTTGCAATATCGCCAAACTCACCCTATTGCAAGACCCGACTTTGATAGATCTATACGGCAAGAAAACGCTGTTAAGCCACGGGGATGATTTGTGTACAGATGATGCTGCTTACCAAACCTTTCGGTGCCAAGTAAGAGACCCTAAATGGCAAGCTGATTTTTTAAGCCAATCATTGCATGCCCGCAAAACTCAGATTGAAGCGATTCGCATACGTAGTGAGGAAGAAAAATCCAACAAATCAGCTGACATCATGGATGTGAACCAAGAGGCTGTTTCAGCACTTTTAAGCACATATGATTACCCGGAGCTATTGATTCATGGCCACACACATAGGCCGCGCCAACATCAAATTCTACTGAATGGTCACCACATTACCAGATGGGTACTAGGTGATTGGTATGAACAAGGAAGTTATTTGATTTGCGACCAGAACGGTTGCAGAAACGTAGGGTTGTAAAAAGTCGTTACATGTGCTTTTTACGGCGCATAGCCAGGTATTGCTGACTCATCGACTTCATCAATCTGCTCTGGCTCCAGAAATTGCTGTGCATACTTCGAATAAATCTTTTCTCGCACAAAAATATCAAATAAATCCGGGTCGATATGATGATTCAATTTCATCTTGCCCAAGATACGCAGTGACTCTGACAAGGTCTTGGCTTTTTTATAAGGCCTGTCTTTGGAAGTAAGCGCCTCAAAGATGTCTGCAATTCCCATGACACGCGCAGGCACTGACATCTGCTCGCGCGTTAATCCTTTAGGGTAGCCGTGGCCATCCATACGTTCGTGATGCCCTCCTGCGTATTCTGGTACCCGCTGTAAATCTTTAGGATAGGGCAGTGATTCCAGCATATTGATAGTAACGACGATATGATTATTGATGACTTCGCGCTCTTCAGGTGTCAGTGTGCCTCGTTCAATCTTCAAGTTATAAAGCTCATTTTCAGTGAGAAAAGGCACTAGCCGACCATTAGAATCAAAAAGAGTATGCGCTGCAATTTTTTGTATACGTTGCTGATCTTCTAATGACATGAATTCACTGCCGATATTGGACTTCCGCAAGAAATCACGGTCTTCATCACATTTCCGCTTGAATATTTCCAAATCTGATTCTAGTTCTGCCAACCCATCATGCTTGCCATTGCGTAACATTTCCACCTGCTTTTTAAGCATCGCACTTTCTGCTTGCTGCTTGAGCAACTCAAAGCGTTGATCAATCAAATAAATACGGTCAAAGATAGCAGACAGTTTTGTAGCTTTATCCATGACAGACTCAGGCGTGGTGACTTTGCCGCAATCATGTAGCCAGGCCGCAATCTTTAATTCATAGAATTCTTTTTCATTTAGGGTGAAGTCTTTAAGGGGGCCTGACTTAGTATCTATTGCTGCTTGGGCAAGCATCATCGTCAGCTGTGGCACACGCCTGCAATGACCACCGGTATAGGGCGATTTTTGGTCAATCGCTTCAGCAATCAACTCAATAAACGCTTCGAATAAGCCTTTTAAACCTTCGATAAGGTTGTGATTGGTCATCGCAACCGCAGCTTGCGACGCTAGTGACTCGACCAGGCTTTGATTGGCTTCTGAAAAAGGAATGATTTCTTTTGTATCAACATCAATTGCATTGATGAGTTGAAGTACCCCGATCACTTCGCCCTCATGATTCTTCATGGGGATCGTCAAAAATGATTGCGAATGGTACCCAGTTTTTTCATCGAATTTACGTGTGCCGGTAAAATCAAAACTCTTGGCTTCATAGGCGTTCTCAATATTGACAGTTCTATCATTCAGCGTAGCATACGCCGCCACCGTAGTGAAATTAGGACTACCATCTTCCTGATACAAAGGTAACGGTAAAAATGGAATCTCCTTACCGGTAGTACCACCCATTGCCATATTGAGAGTTTTGTTACTCATGATCTCAAACTTGAGTTTCTTATCATCTGTAATGGTATAGAGCGTGCCACCATCTGCGTTGGTAATCTCCTTCGCTCCGAGTAGAATCATCTCTAACAGGCGTTTATTATCTCGTTCTGCGGAGAGTGCTACACCAATGGCATTGAGACGTTCAAGTTGCTTGAGCAAATAGGGATGTTGATGGTCAGTCATTCTAGATTGTGACATTAGTGACAAATTAAAATGGAATAACTATTATGCTTCATGTAATTGAATCAATCATATACGTACGATGAATTATGATTTACTGAGGTAAAACTCCATTTTCACACCTGCCAGTTCAACTACATCATGATCATTAAGCGCAAACGCTTGTGCACCTGTTGAAGCGCCGTTCACGATGGGGAACACTTGTCCTTCAACATGGGTAATGAAGTAGCCATTAGGTCGCTTAGTAATCACAGCAACTTGTACACCGGGTTTACCGAGTGTAGTCAGTGCTTTATTGAGCGCCAATTCACGCCCGCTACTTGAGCCATTCAATACTTGTATCTTGCCCGTCACTTCTCCGGCACCAGGGGATGCAATACTTGGAGCCGCAGCTGATGGCCTCTCAGCGGCTGGTGATGCTGATACAGGAATTGATGGAGGAGTTTTTGGTATTGCAGCTTGAGTTTCTACTGGTTTTGATTCCATTGCTGTCATCGCTGATGGGCGGATAATCATGGTTTTCTCGAAGTCAGTATCTCCATCCATAGCAGGATTAGTTGTTGCTGCATCGTTGATATATTTCAGCTGGTACTTACCAAACTCGACCAAATCACCTTGTTGCAATAAGTGCTTTTTAACTACTCTTGAGTTCACTAGAGTGCCATTGGTACTCTCTAAATCCTCAATATAGAAATCATTGCCCAATTTGATAATGGCCGCATGCTCTCCACTCACAGCCAAATTATTGATATGGACATCATTAGTGGGTCTACGCCCTATCGTGACCCGTTCTTGATCGAGCGGATATTCACTTAAGAATGCATTATCTAGAGAAAGAATAAGCTTTGCCATAATCTATCCTACTATTTTAACCAACCTAAAAAGTCATCATACCAAGTATGTTTATACTCGAAAGGCTTATTAACCTTTACTAATATGACAGAAATATTATCCTTACCACCATTGTCGTTAGCCATCTGCACCAATTTTTCTGCCGCCTCTGCTAAATCTGACGATAACATATTCAGCGCTGCCTGAATAATCTCATCTTCAACTAAATCACTTAAGCCATCAGAACAAAGTAGATAGATATCATCAACTGCTACATCGTACTCATTTAACTCTAACTCAACCTCAGGGTCTATGCCCACAGCACGCGTTACCAGGTTTTTATTGGCAGAATACTTAGCCTGCTCCGCTGTAATAAGACCAGATTTAATCTGCTCCTGAAGCAATGAGTGATCTTCAGTAATTTGCGTCAAAACTTGGTTACGTAGGCGGTACATACGCGAATCGCCAATATGTCCAACCAGTAACTTATTATTAGTAAATAACCCCACTACCAGTGTCGTACCCATGCCTGCACATTGCGGTTGAGTTTGTGACACATTATAGATGGCTTCATTCGCATTTCTTACCGCATCTATAATCAGTTGCGCCTCTGCCTGCTTATTGAGCAACTCATCTACTTGGCCGGGATGCAGCTCTTGCATCGCCTCTTTTAATTCTGCGGTAATACTTAACACTGCAATCTCACTGGCGACTTCACCCGCGTTGTAGCCGCCCATGCCATCTGCCAATACCACAAAGCCCATGGAATCATCACTGGCAATCGCGTCTTCATTGTGATCACGACGTTTACCTACATCGGTTAAACGTACAATCTCTAATGTATTCTGCAAGTTCATTTTTAGCTTGCCGCAACGCAACTTCTTAAATCAGTAGCGATTCCCTGACCTCTGGCATAACGCTTATCTGCGTCTTTCCCCAGCATACGGTCGATGATTGCAGCCAAACAAGCTGGAATTGCTGAATTGATACCGGAGGCACTTGCATGCGGCTCATTAGCAATCTTGAACATCAGTGTAGCCATTGAATCTCCGGTGAAAGGCAAGTGTGACCTATCGTCATTTGATATAGCATGACGCCTAATGAAAACAGCTCTGAGCACCCCTCCGCTTTTTTACCCGCCAACTGCTCAGGTGACAGTACCTAACACCATACCCATTTAAAAGTAAAATCAGTAAACATCTAATGGATTAAACCAAAAAACAAAGCTTTAAAGCTAAAAATCTAGATAAACGGGTGAAAAATCCTGACGAGCGGTATTAAGTGAACGCCAGTTTAATTTGACGTTCGTTCACCATTACCTAATATGCTTGACCTCGGATGCACGCACATCCGCAGCAAGTTTATCCAACACACCATTGATGTATTTATGACCGTCTGTACCGCCATATAACTTGGCCAGCTCCACACCCTCATTTATCACCACGCGATAAGGAATACTCATATCAAACATCAACTCACATCCGGAGATGCGTAATATCGCATGTTCAACTGGGCTTAACTCCACAATTGGACGATCAATAAAACCAGCAAGCTTAGTATCTAATTCATCAATATGGGTAGTGACATCTTGTAGCAATTGCTTAAAGTAAGCTTCGTCTGCTTTATTGTAATCAGGGTCTTCAGCCATATCTCGGAATATCTGAGGTAAGCCTGATTCATTCAACATACCGCGATAAACCGCTTTCAATACAAGCTCGCGTGACTTTCTACGATTTTTGCCTGTATTCTTCTTCGCAAAATCTTTTTTAACCTGCTCTTTTTTACCGGGTTCTTTATCGGCAACTAAGCTGGTCACGGTTGGTTTATTGTCTTCGGTCATAATGCTTTAACCAAATTAGCCATTTCAACGGCTACTTGTGCGGCTTCTGCACCTTTGATATGCATACGCGCAATCGCCTGGTCATCATCCTCTGTCGTCAGCACGGCATTGGCGACTGGAACACCTGTGTTCAACTGCACTTCTGAGATACCACGAGCGGATTCATTCGCAACCACTTCAAAGTGATAGGTCTCACCACGGATAATGGCACCTAATGCAATCAAGGCATCAAACCGCTCACTTAACGCCATATGTTGCAATAGCAAGGGCACTTCTAATGCACCCGGCACCGTAGCGATGGTAACTGCTTCACTTGCAACACCCAGTTTCAAAAGCTCACTTTTACAAGCACTCAACAAACCATCACCAATATCACTATTGAATCTTGACAGCACAATACCGATTTGCATGCCTGCACCATTCAAGTTCTTCTCAATTTCTCTCACGCTTTAGTATCCTTAATTCACTGCTTTAATTGACATAAAGTCGTATTTTACCGCATATCCATAGCATCTTTATGTCTATATCTTAATGAAATAAGATCCAGGCTTTCTGTAAGGTGCTCCAAATGCCGTAACTGATAGGAATACCGACCAACACCCATACAAAGGTTGCGAGCAATGGATGACTTTCTGTATGCACATTATTTGCATTACTGGCGCTGATCATCATGGCTTTCTCGTGTGCCAATCTGCGCTCTTCTTCAAGCTCCTCATCCGTCATGTAATGTTTATCTGCGACAGGTTTAATGAATAAATTACACACTAAACCTACCATCAACAGACCGGCTAGCACATACATAATCACGTTATAGGCTTCATTCGCAGGCACACCATGGTCAAGCTGATAATCGCGTAAATAATTTACCGTCACTGGCCCTAACACGCCTGCTGTGGCCCATGCGGTTAATAACCTGCCATGAATCGCACCTACATGCTGCGTACCAAATACATCTGCCAAATAAGCTGGAATGGTGGCAAAACCACCACCGTACATGGTCAGAATAATACAGAAGATACCGGCGAATAAAGCAACACTGCCGATACTGCCAGCCCATGGTGCAGAGATATACAACAAGAACCCTAATGCAAAAAATATGATGTAGGTAAGCTTGCGGCCCAGAAAATCTGAAGAGGATGCCCAACCGATACGCCCTAAAATATTGAACAGTGACAGCAAGCCCGCAAAACCAGCACCAATCGCAGTGACTTGTAATAACTGTTCAGATGAAAGTTCTGCCAACTTTAACGGCTCACCAATCAACATGCCGCCGAACACCTCTTGTAGCATTGGTGACGCCATACCGATAACGCCGATACCTGCGCTAACATTCAAACATAGCACACCCCACAGCAGCCAAAACTGCGGCGTTTTATGCGCATGATTCACATGCACATGGCGATTGGTAATCATGGCTTTGCCATTACTTGCCGGAGGTGTCCAGCCTGCAGGCTTCCAACCTGTAGGGGGTACACGGTAGCCTAATGCACCTATCATCATGGTAATGAAATACAGAACACCCATCGTAGCAAAAGTTTGCCAGACACCTACCGAAGCAGGCGTTGCATAGTGGTTCATCAAAGTATTCGCCAGTGGTGCGCCTATCATGGCGCCGCCGCCAAAACCCATAATCGCCATGCCTGTTGCCATACCGCGGCGATCCGGAAACCATTTAATCAAGGTGGAAACAGGTGAAATGTAGCCTAGACCCAAACCTATGCCGCCAATAACGCCGGAGCCTAGCCACATCATCCATAATTGATGCGTATACACGCCATAGGCTGAAATCAGCAAACCACCGCCCCAACATAACGCCGCCACCGCGCCCGCCTTACGCGGCCCGGCATGTTCAAGCCAATGTCCGAAAACCGCTGCCGATGAACCCAGAAATACAAAGAACAGTGTATACATCCAACCCAGATCACTTACTTTCCAATCACAATTCGTAGCGAAGGCACGTGCCCAAATACTCATGGTATCCGCACATGCCACAGGGTCTTTAATGCCGATTGCTTTAGAGAGGGGTAGCCAGAACACGCTAAAACCGTAGGCCATACCAATAGATAAATGAATCGCCAAAGCGGCGGGAGGTACAAGCCAACGGTTAAAGTTTGAATTAGCGGTGATTCTTTCCTTCGAAAAAAAGCCTGACATCATTTCCCTTTCAAGATTTTTGTTATAACTACATTGTCTATCTAGATATTATTAGCAGCCAGCATCAGCTGAAATTCAGCGGTAACCGTATGGTGTTACAAAATGATACAAATGGCAATTTACTTATGCATAAGTTTAGTATTTGTCATGAATGTGTCATATTAGAGTCATAAACTGGTTTTGAGTATCAACTAAATAGCTTGATTTGATAAGGAAAATAACATGCCAGCTAATATACTCGTCGTTGAAGACGAACCAGCAATTCAAGAACTGCTCGCCCTGAACATCACGCAGGCTGGGCATAATGCCATGCGCGCCCTGAGTGTAGAACACGCGCAAGAGCTATTACGTGAAACCATGCCAGACCTCATCCTATTAGACTGGATGCTACCAGGGACCAATGGCTTGGAATTCGCACGCAAATTAAAATCAGATGCAGTTACCAAAGCAATTCCAATCATCATGCTGACAGCACGCGGTGATGAGTATGACAAAGTACGTGGCTTAGAAGTGGGTGCCGATGACTATGTCACCAAGCCATTTAGTCCACGTGAGCTTAATGCACGCATCAAAGCCGTATTACGCCGCCGTGCACCGCAAATGACCGATGACCCAATAGAAGTGAGCGGCTTGCGCTTAGACCCTACTACCCACCGTGTCACCGGCAACGACAAAGTCATTGATTTAGGCCCTACCGAATTCAGACTATTACATTTCTTTATGACCAATTCCGAACGCGTGCATACACGTAGCCAGCTACTGGATAAAGTATGGGGCGACCGCGTATTCGTTGAAGACCGTACAGTAGACGTGCATATTCGCCGTTTACGTAACGCCCTCTCGATTTCAGGCCATGAAGACTTGATTCAAACCGTACGCGGTGCTGGTTATCGATTATCAGTTCAATAGTCCGGTAAAGTAAGTTTTTACTGAAAATTTTAACGACTTAAATATCTAGCTAACAAAAGCTGGATATAATGAGTCACCATTTTTCTGAAGATGTCTAAACGTGCAAGATATTCGCTGGAATGCCTTTTGGCTGGGCTTAGCACTTACAGTTATTAGCCTAATCACTTGGGCAAGTAACGACGCGATTACCGCACTTTTTGTATTCGCTATAGGTGTATTAATTTACCTAATCAGTCATTTATATTGGCTGCATAAGCTCAATCAATGGCTAAAAAAACCAGTCCTCAACCACATCCCCAATGGCTCAGGCGTATGGGAAGACGTATTTGCATCTTTGTATCAAGAACATCGTCGCCATTCACGCAGCCAAACTCAATTAAGCTCTGCACTAGGCCGTTTTCGCCATGCTGCTAGTGCACTACCAGATGGCATCGTCGTCTTAAATGCAGCCAATGAGATTGAATGGTGTAACCCACCCGCTGAAATCAAACTAGGCCTGGATTTAAAGCAAGACGAGAATCAACCTATCAATTATCTAGTGCGCCATGGCGATTTCATTAATTACCTGCAAGAACAGGACTACTCGGAACCTATTAAGCTCACTTCGTGGCGCAATCCGGAAGTGACGCTGGAAATCCAACTTATTCCCTTTGGCACCAAACAAAAACTGCTCATTTGTCGCGACGTAACGCAACTAGAAAAAATAGAAGCCATGCGTCGCGATTTTATTGCCAATGTCTCACATGAGCTACGGACTCCACTCACAGTGGTTGGCGGGTTTGTGGAGACATTGTTGGACATGGATGGCGCGATTCCAGAGAGTACCCGTAATTACTTCAATATGATGCAGGATCAAACCAATCGTATGCGTCGCCTGATTGAAGACTTACTGACGCTGTCACATATTGAAAGCAATGCACAACCACCAGAAGACACTGAAATTGAAATGTCTGCGTTAATGAATATGTTGTTGAACGATGCGAATGCCCTGAGCCAAGGTAAGCATAAAATCAGTATTGATATGGATTCACATCTAAACCTGCTCGGCGCATTAGAAGAATTACAAAGCGCACTGAGTAATTTAGTAAGCAACGCGATACGTTACACGCCGAAAGATGGCAAAATCCATATCAGCTGGGAGTTACAAGGCCACCATGCTATTTTTAGTGTTAAAGATAATGGCATTGGCATTGAACAACAACATATCGACAGGCTAACCGAACGTTTTTATCGCGTTGATCGTAGCCGTAGTCGAGAAACGGGTGGTACAGGTTTGGGTCTCTCTATTGTGAAACATATATTGACGCGACACCAAGCCAAACTTCAAATCACGAGTGAACTAGGTACTGGGAGTACTTTTAGCGTAATATTCCCTAAAGCACGCATCGTGATTACGGATAGTGCAGAAACCTGAGGTAATTTCTTAAAAATGCCACGCTTACATAACATCACAGCAAGTTTAATGTTGCTCACGATGTTATCGGCATGTGCTACCGCCCCTAGCTCTCAGGTGGGCTCAGCCCCCATCAAATCTATCCCGGAACAACAAGACCGCACTACCATTAATCAGTTGGCCAAAAGCGATTTTGATCGTATGGCCGACGTAGAGATACGCGAAAATACTGACAGCTTGCGCCTACTCATGCTTAAGCTTTATAAACGTAATCCACATGAGCTACAAAAAAGTACTTCTGACCCAGCTGATAAAATGGTAAATTGGGTGTTCGACGGTGCAGCACAACATCATTACCAATTTGAAACAATGAACAACCTGCAAGGCACTGATGCTATTTTCCTTGCATTCAAGCCTGATTACACTGGCGACCGCGTGTTACCTTTTGTGGTGGGTATACACACTATGCTACTCAAAGCACATGGCAACAAAACTGACTTTTATTTGACCGACAATCTTGACCCGCAAAATATCTACAATGTCGCTAGAAACATTGAAATTGCCGCATGGAAGCTTTCTAACGCACGCGATGAGAATGGCACGCTCTATTTATTAACCAATGAAATCAACGATAAAGATAAAAATCTATCGTTTGAACGAGAGTTTGGAAAAATGATTGGTCGTACGGACTTATATGCGATTGCTTTAGCTGAGAAATCTCAGCGATTGATTTCACGCGTCATGCAGAACCTTGCAACTGCGCTGTTTTTACCTTTCTAATGCCTTACCTTTTTGATGCTATCTTTTAATGCACTTAGCCTTATGCTAAGTCAAAGTTAAGGCAGCACACACCTCACATGTAACGATTGATGGATACTGCCTTACTTACTCAAACAAGCCATGCTAACTCACACGCTCTTGAGCTTGGCCTAATTTAATCTTTACAGACTCCGTTGCAACAACGCGCCCTAATTCTTTACCTGACTTGCTGAAGAAAATCACAGCGGGTAATGATGCCTCAGGTAAGTTCAAAGCGCTCATGTAGCCAGCTACCTTATCCTTCTCTGCCGCTATCAATAAAGGTGCAAAACCTTCATTTTCATTTATTTGCGCTAACAACATATAAGCTGCCTCTGCCGCAACAGGGCCACGCTCCGTTAGCACCATAATGACACCTTTTTCACTTTGTGCTGCTTTAGTCACCACACTGGTATGAATATCAAATGTAGGACTGGTTTTAGCAATTACCGTAAGCGCACTCACCGCTAATACCGTACTGACTAAGATCGACGTTCGTTTTGATAAACTTTTCATTTTATGTCTCCTTAATAACTAAGTTTCAGGGGTACTGCATTCATGAATTAGCATAAGCCATGCCAGTTACAATTTAGAGAACAAACAATGAAACTTATATGACAGGCTTTAATGCTCAAGAATCAATACTGTATTAATTCTTGAGCCATTTTAGTGGGAAATAGTGACTAGGTTATGACAAGAAGCCATGCCTATAAGATGTGCGTAATGTATTAAAACAGTGCGTTGATTCAAACAGTTTCAAAGGAACCTGTTTGAATATATACAATAAAAAAGGGGCTTTCGCCCCTTTTTTAATTACGCGCTTGCAGATCTAAAGACTTATTTCGTCGCCTCTTTGGCTTCTTCTACAGCTTCTGCGGCTTTTTCTTTAGCTTCGCCAGCAGCTTCAGCAGTAGCATCAACTGCCTCATTGGCTGCTTTTTGTGTTGCCTCGGCTGCTTTTTCTGTTGCCGCAGCTGCTTCTTTTGCTGCATCAACGGTTGCTTCTTTCATCTCATCAATAGCCTCTTTCGCCTCTTCAGCCACCGAGTCTTCAGCTTTTTTACAAGCGGTAAACGCGAGAGTTACAAACAAGCTTAATATCAGCACTTTCAATAACTTATTCATTTTATTTCCTCCTGGTTTTATACGGAAAGCCGCAAGTCACAGCCTAACGCAACACAACCATTGTTGTAAACACAACTAATTTATAGAACTACTGTTGCGCCGCTGGTGCTGGCTCAGCAACAAAGATCTCTACACGACGATTTTTTGCTTTATTCGCAGCGGTATCATTAGCCACCAATGGCTCACGTGAACCACGGCCATCAATTGCAACACGACTTGAAGCTACGCCGCGAGTAGATAAGTAATCACGTACACTGGCAGCACGGTTAAGTGATAAAGGGTTATTTACAGCATCGCTACCCGTACTATCAGTATGTCCAATTACAGTGACGTTACTATTAGGGTTATTCATTAGACCAGTTGCAAAGGTATCTAACACTGTTCTGAAATTTGGTTTGATGTCTGCACGACCCACATCAAATGAAATGTCACTAGGGATATCCAGTTTCAAACGGTTATCAGCGGTTTGTGTCACCGCAACGCCAGTACCTGCCGTTGCCTCTTCCATCTGTCTTTTCTGCTCTTCTTGACGTTTGGTCCAAACGTTACCAGCCACTGCACCAGCAGCAGCACCGACCGCAGCACCAATCGCAGCGCCTTTGCCTTTACCAGCAATCGCACCAACCACGGCACCACCAGCAGCACCGATTGCAGCGCCCTTGGCCGTACCTTTTTGGGTCTCTGTCATATTGGCACAACCGCCCAATGTAAATGCAACCAGAATAGAACTTACGATAATTTTGTTACGCATATTATTACCCTCACTTATTAAACTTATTATTAAAAAACTACAAAAACACTGATGGGTTGGACTATAGACTAGCGAGAAAGTTTGGAATTGTTATAAACGTTTAGTTTACAAGCGGTACGCATACCAAACGTTCAACAAAGTAAAGATTGAAAACTTCAGCTGGTTTAAGTCTTAATCACTACCAAGATGAGCACGTCACCTGCCTGGATACCAGCCTACGCTGGTATGACGACACTGATAATTGCAAGGCAATTGAGCATAAGCAATAGTGAATCCTGAGTTGGTTTTCCAATCCCCTGCTACCGCGCCTGTGATGCTTCAAAAAGTTGGGGGATTTCAGCGAGGACTGTTTGAGCGAAGCGAGTTCCGCAGCTGCCCGACTTTTTGAGACAGCGCAGGATAAAAGCGGGAGGGGGTAGCCTTTTCTTTGGTTTCTTTCTTTTGGCTAAACAAAAGAAAGAAACTCGCATGTCGCGCGAGAGCGACTAGTCAATTGTAATTTGAAGTGGCATATGATCACTGTGCCTTAACCAATCATCAGCTGAGCCTATTTCTAAATTCGCTCTTTCTAATACATCCTTTGATAAAAATACATAATCTATATGGTATGGTTTATCAATTCGACGATACATATAAAAAGTTGGCGTTGTTTCTGCCCCTTGAATTTCAACAGATTGTTGATGATACAGACTATGGATATTAGCATCAGCCAAATATCGTACAACATCCGAATGATTCCACCATCTGTCCCATTCATCCCATCTAGTATTGCTGTTCAAATCACCTATCAGAAGCGTTTTAGATTGGTTCAATTTATCACCATGCAATTGGAGATATTTCCATAATTGCCCGATGTATTGAAAATTTGGAGAGTTTGCCTGTTTTGTCCAAATAGCAACTAAGGTTAATTCATCATTTAGTAAACATGGCAAAAATAACTGTAACTGACCAGCATCCCAGTCCAACTGAGTAAGCTTAATATCTCCTTTAGCAACAACTGCTAAGCCTTTGTGCTTGTTTTCACCTACCCATAAATAATTTGTAGCCCAAGCCCTAAAAGCATCATCTTTGCTAAATTCTGGATTTTCACATTCTTGTAAAATAAAAATGTCAGCGGAAATTTCACTAAATGCAGAGAATTTATTCCTCATCGCACCTGCACAATTCCAGCTGACAATTTTCATCTTATGGCTTTAACGGATATTACAACAAGACTTTCTCAATCCCACCCTTATTCACTCTCTCTACATATTCCTGCATCCAATTATCACCAAGGATATGCTTCGCCATCTCGACCACAATATAGTCAGCCTCGATACCCGTATCTTCACCGTAACGAGACAAACCTTGTAAACAGCTTGGGCATGAAGTAAGAATCTTCACATTCTCCTCTGGTGCGCCCACAGTCAAGCCCATTTTGTTCATGCCTTTTTCCAGCTCTTCTTGCTTACGCATTTTGACCTGTGTGGCAATATCCGGACGGGCCGCAGCAAACGTACCACTCTCACCGCAACAACGGTCATTAAGTTGCACATCTTGCCCCATCAGCTTATTCGTCACTTCTAATGGCTTATAGGTTTTCATTGGGCTATGGCATGGGTCGTGATACATATAACGTGTACCACTTACACCTTGCAGACGCATGTCTTTTTCCATCAGATACTCATGAATATCGAGCAAACGGCAACCAGGGAATATCTTTTCGAACTCGTATTTTTGGAGTTGATCCATACACGTACCGCAAGACACGATGACCGTTTTGATATCTAGATAGTTAAGTGTATTGGCTACACGGTGAAACAGCACACGGTTGTCCGCAGTGATTTCCTGACCTTTGTCATGATTCCCCGCAGAGGTTTGTGGGTAACCGCAACACAAGTAGCCAGGCGGTAATACAGTAATTGCCCCTACTTCATACAGCATGGCTTGTGTCGCTAAACCTACGTTTGAAAACAAACGCTCAGAACCACAACCCGGGAAGTAGAACACTGCTTCAGAATCTTCGGTTACTTTTTGCGGATTGCGAATCACCGGAATCATGCGGTCATCTTCAATACCCAACAAAGCCCTTGAGGTCTTGGTCGGCATTTTCTTCGGCATCGGTCGATTGATAAAATGCACAATCTGCGCCTTGATTTCAGGCTTACCTACTGTCGCTGGCGGCCTGATCTTATCTCTGAGCAGGCCAAACTTTTTGGCTATGGTGTGCGCAAAATTCTGCGCTTTATAACCAAAGCCTATCATGACCGTATGTAGCAACTTAATGGTTGCCGGGTCTTTTGCATTCAAAAACGCCATACCCAAGGCAGTGCCAGGGTTGAATTGTTTTTTGCCTTGCTCGCGCAAGAAGTTACGCATAGCAATCGATACGTCGCCAAAATCGATATCCACCGGGCACGGGTTCAAACATTTATGGCAAACCGTACAATGGTCAGCCACATCATTGAACTCATCAAAATGCTTGAGTGAGATGCCACGACGCGTTTGCTCTTCATACAAGAACGCTTCAATCAGCAGTGAAGTACCTAAAATCTTGTTGCGTGGGCTATACATCAAGTTAGCGCGTGGCACGTGCGTGGTACACACAGGCTTACATTTACCGCAACGCAAACAATCACTGATTGAATCTGCAATCTCACCAATGGCAGATTGCTCCATGATGATAGATTCTTGTTCCAGCAAGCCAAAGCTTGGCGTGTAAGCATTATCAAGCCCTGAACCCGCCAGCAGCTTGCCTTTGTTAAAGTGACCATTTGGGTCTACTTTATTTTTGTAGGCTGTAAACGTATCAATGGTGGCTTGTTCCAAAAATTCCATTTTAGTAATGCCGATACCATGCTCACCTGAAATCACCCCATTCAGGCTTTTCGCCAGCGCCATCACACGTGCAACCGCGGCATGGGCTGCGCCCATCATCTCGTAGTCGTCAGAATTGACTGGGATGTTGGTATGTACGTTGCCATCACCCGCATGCATATGCAAGGCAATGAATACACGGCTTTTGAGCACAGCCTTATGAATCTCATCAAAACGATTTAGGATCTTTTGGTATTCACGGCCGGCAAAGATATCTGCCATTGGGCGTTTAAGTTCGCGCTTCCATGAAATACGCAAATCATAAGATTGCACAGCGCGGAACACGCTTTCATATTGACTGAATTCAGCACCCAGTTCGCCAAGTGCTGATACAGGCTCATCTATATGATCTAAAATCAGGCTCCAGCGGGTACGCAAACCTTGCAATAGCTCCAGCGCAATAGTTTGCTTGCCTTTCACCATCTCAGCATCAGCTTTGCTGTCATCATCCGGCTGTAAAGGCAAATCGCCTTGCACAAACTCTTGCAGCGCATCTAATAACTTGAGTTTGTTATTGATTGAAAGCTCAATATTGATGCGCTCGATACCATCTGAGTAATCACCCAAGCGTGGCAGTGGAATCACCACGTCTTCGTTAATCTTGAAGGCATTGGTATGCTTAGCAATCGCAGCGGTACGGGCGCGATCTAACCAGAATTTTTTACGCGCTTCAGCAGAAACGGCAATAAACCCTTCACCGTCACGTGCATTGCACAAACGGACGATATGTGACGCGGCTTCACCAACGGCATTTTCATCATCAGAGGCGATATCCGCAATCAACACCATTTTCGGACGTTGTTGGCGCGCTGCTTTGGTAGCGTAACCAACTGCCTTGATATAGCGCTCATCCATGTGCTCTAAGCCAGCCATAATAACCATCGGCTCTTTTTTGGCTGTCGCGTCTAGATAGTCTTTAATCTCCACAATCGCCGGTACAGCGTGAGATACATTGCCAAAGAACTCCAAAGCAATGGTACGCACATGCTTAGGCATTCGATGCAAGATAAAGGTAGCTGAGGTGATTAAACCGTCGCAACCTTCTTTTTGTATACCCGGCAAGCCAGACAAGAATTTGTCCGTAACGTCTTTACCTAAACCTACTTTACGGAAACTTGGGCCTGGGATTTCTAAAATCTCCGGCTCAGCCAATAAAGTCTTCATATCTTCCGCATAACGGCTTATTTTGAAGCGCGCCATTGGAATGTCATGAATCTTGCCCAGGTTATGGTCTAAACGTTCCACCTCAAGCCATTCGGCATCAGGTGTCACCATGCGCCATGACGCAAGGTTATCTAACGCCGTACCCCATAGCACGGCTTTTTTACCGCCAGCGTTCATGGCGACGTTACCGCCGATACATGATGCATCCGCACTGGTTGGATCGCAGGCGAACTCTAAACCTGCGTCTGTAGCAGCTTCCATAGCGCGACGTGTCACTACACCTGCCCCGCATTCAATGGTAGCGACTTGCCTTGCCACACCTGGCAATGTACGAATCTGCACACCAGTATGCTGGTCTAATTTCTCTGTATTGATCACAGCAGACATCGGCGTCAGTGGCACTGCACCGCCTGTATAACCAGTACCGCCGCCGCGTGGAATGACAGTAAGCCCTAACTCAATACATGCACGCACTAATGCAGCGATCTCTTTTTCAGTATCTGGGTTCAGTACCACAAACGGGTACTCAACGCGCCAATCAGTAGCATCCGTCACATGTGATACACGGGCCAAACCATCAAACTGTACGTTATCTTTACGCGTGATTTTTGTAAGCTTAGCCAGTGCTTTTTTGCGCAGGTTCCACGTTTGTTTAAAATCATTTTCAAACTTGGTCACCGCTTGACGGGCTGCAACTACTAACTTCAAGACTTTTGCGTTAGCTGTACTGTCATTGGTCGTTCTGCGCTCATCAATGGCGGCAATACGATGATGCAGCGCATCGATCAAGGCCTTACGGCGCTTAGGATTTTCCAGCAAGTCATCCTGCAGGTAGGGGTTGCGCGTTACTACCCACAGGTCGCCTAACACTTCGAACAACATGCGTGCTGAGCGACCAGTTTTACGCTCACCGCGTAATTCGTTTAAAATGCCCCAGATTTCTTCACCGAGAAACCGAATAACGATTTCGCGGTCTGAGAACGAGGTGTAGTTATAAGGAATCTCGCGCAAGCGCGTAACAGGTTTGGGTTCTGCGTGCAGGATATTGCTAGGTAGAGGTGCGTTCATTTATTTTTTTGATAAATAGCGTTGCTATTAAAAACTCATTATAACATGGTGAAGACAAGCAAATAAACGTAAGAGTTTTATGGTTATTAACAAATATTTTCCCAAAAATTTTGTATAAATCCCCTCTGGGACTTAATAATACCGTTGTAAATTAAACATATAGACTAATGAATTGGAAACGATAAACTACTGATATGAATCTTTCGTTAAAAAAATCTTTATTACCCATCATTATTATTGGGCTGCTTGCTTTTCTAGGTTATCAATTAAGTAACAAAGCCAGCGCGCCAAATGTCACTTTCACCACGATTGAGGGTAAAAAAATTGCCATGAACGACTTGAAAGGAAAAGTCGTGCTCGTCAATTTTTGGGCAACGGATTGTCCAGGCTGCATCAAAGAAATGCCCCAATTGATTGAAACCTACAATCAATACAAACAAAAAGGCTTTGAAGTAATTGCCGTAGCCATGCCTTACGACCCACCGGCCCAAGTAGTGAATTACACTAAAATGAAAAACCTGCCCTTCCCAGTGATGCATGATGGCTTGTCTGAAGTCACTAACAAATTCGGGCAAGTGAGCTTGACCCCCACCGCTTTTATTTATGACAAACAGGGTAACCTATTAAGACACACGATAGGTGAATTAGACTTCACTGCCCTACAACAGCTACTGAATAAAGAACTGGGTGCCTGATGCTTTGGGTTAAAGCGTTCCACATCATATTTGTCACCAGTTGGTTTGCGGGATTATTCTATTTGCCTAGGCTGTTTGTGAATCACGCTACGGTAACGGATGCGGCGACGTTGGAACGCTTAACACTTATGGAGCGCAAGCTATATCGCTTTATGTTACCGCTTGCTTTACTGGCAATCGGCTTTGGCTTGTGGCTATGGCTGGGTTACGGCATTACCGGCGGTTGGCTACATGCCAAACTAGTGTTAGTTGGCTTCCTAGTAGCGTATCATCTCTATTGCGGGAAATTAGTAAATGATTTTGAACTGGGGAAGAACCAACACGGGCATATCTGGTATCGCTGGTTTAATGAATTCCCCGTAATCATGCTAATTATCATTGTAATATTAGTGGAAGTTAAGCCGTTCTAACGGCATTAACTCAAGTAAGTGATGAACGAATAATGGATATTTTTAGCTCACAATGGCTGATCAATATGCTTGCGAAGTCCAGTAAAACACCGCAGGGACGCATACTCAGCCTGTTCGATATTCTCGAAGACTGGCTTAATGCGCCCAACATTCATCTAGAAGTCACGCATGAAGATACTGCTAACCAAGGTTTGATTGCATTCTTCACCGAACAGGCAAAAGCATGTAAAGCCGCAAACCCTGGCATGCTCGCTGAACATATTGTGTTGATAGCGCGCAACGCTACCCAACAAGCCATTGACCATCAAAATACCGCCAGCTTCGCGCACGCAAAAAAAGCAGCTAACGCACTGATTTTGGCGCAAACACAAAAAGAGCGTGCATTGTCAAAACCTGCCATGTATAGCATCGCTGCCAGCCTGTTTTTACTTGTTGGGGCTGGCACGCTATGGCTGCCCCAGCTACTGCAAACCTACCAACAATCATTAAATCCGGTAGATACAGCAGCAAATAATACGGCTCAAGCAGTTGTTGTAGCGACCTATATTGCCGATAACAGCCTGACCGCGAATGATGCAGCTAAGATGTATGCAAAGTACGAGCAAATGCGCAACGGTACTTGCCAGTACCCAGAAGCCCTGCAAATTCCAGACAAAGACAAAGCCATTTATCTTGAGAACGTGGTGGGCGGTAAATTACCGACCGATTTGAAAGATTTAGCAGTCGCTAATTTTTACTTAGAAAAAGTACGCTGTAATTTCACGCCAATGTTAATGGCAAACTCAAAATAGTCATCTTTTTATACAAATTAGTATAGATGATGCTTTGCGATTTACTCTAACAACGCCTCCAATATAGTTAATCATAATCAATCACTAAGATTAACAATTACACACTAAAAGCAACTAACAATTCTATATATACTGGTCTGTATATAGATTTTTCAAATCTTTTGGTATAGAATATAAATACATTTTTAACTGTGGCCGGATATGTCATTACTAAGAAGCAAAATACTAGTTGTGGCGAGTGACCTCTTTCAAACAAGAGGTATCAATTCGACGGGGGTTGATACCATCGTCGCGGTTGCTGGCACCACAAAAATGACGCTCTACAAGTACTTCCGCAGCAAAGAAGATTTAATTCTGGAAGTGCTTGAGAAAGGTCACCAGGACTTTCAAACTTGGTTAAGCGACAAGCTTAATTCCAATACCAAGAAACCTAGTGAGAAACTACAAAAACTGTTCGACTTCATCGAAGAATGGGTGACATCACCTAATTTTCGCGGCATGGGCTTTATCAAAGCATCAGCTGAGTTTCCAAACGAAGAGAATCCGGTTCATCAGCTTTCTTCAGAGCAGTCTCGTCAATTCAAGCAATACATCAGCAGCCTAGCCAGCGATGCCAACATTCAAGATGCGGATGGTCTTGCATTGCAGCTTTCATTATTGTTTGAAGGTGCCGTACAGGCAGAACAAATGAAACGCGGCTCTGGCGCGATGAAATACGCAAAAAAAGCGGCAAAAATCTTAATTGATGGCGCACTGACGCAATAACTTCAGAGTTTTCACGCTCAAACTTACACTTAAGTATTCATACGATGTATTGAATTAGGCTTGCCTGCATGAGGCGATACCTAAGATAATGAGTGTTTTGTAAACTACTCGATCTTTTCATGCATACACTTATCTGCGGTTCACTCGCTTACGACAC
This sequence comes from Methylotenera sp., assembly GCA_035459705.1. Taxonomy (GTDB): domain Bacteria; phylum Pseudomonadota; class Gammaproteobacteria; order Burkholderiales; family Methylophilaceae; genus Methylotenera. The sequence goes on from DATHXI010000033.1 coordinate 114,268, forward strand.
CATTATGGTGTTTCAAGATCAATTCAAAAATCACATTCTGCCTGATAAAATTCACACGCTAAGCGTAGCGTTTTACGTGCCTGAAATGCGTCGAGAATTTGGTGGTACCGCAGGTAACATTGCCTACAATCTACAGTTACTTGAGGGCAATCCACTGATTATGGCCACCGTTGGCGAAGATTTCGCCACCTACACACAATGGCTTGATCAAAACCAACTCAATACCACTCATATTAAAACGATTCCAAATAGCTTTACGGCACAAGCTTTTATCACCACAGATATCGATGATAACCAGATTACTGCATTCCACCCTGGCGCCATGATCGAGTCACATCAAAATAGTGTGAATGACGCTAAAAATGTGACCCTGGCGGTGATTGCCCCCGATGGCCGCGATGGCATGTTCCAGCACGCACGAGAATGCGCTGAAGCAGGCATTCCATTCCTGTTTGACCCAGGCCAAGGTTTGCCAATGTTTAACGGTGAAGAGCTTCTGCACTTCATCGAGATGGCAGACTATCTAGCGGTCAATGACTATGAATCACAAATCATTCAGGACAAAACCGGTCTGTCTTTAGAACAATTAGCACTTAAAGTGAAAGCCTTAATTGTCACCTTAGGCGGTTCTGGTTCGCAGATCTATGCCGATGGTCAACGCTTCGATATTCCATGCGTTAAAGCAGAAAATATCGTTGACCCTACAGGTTGCGGCGATGCTTATCGTGCTGGCCTGCTATATGGCATGGCAAAAGGCTGGGACTGGCCTACTTGCGGTAGATTAGCTTCCACAATGGGGGCGATTAAAATTGCAAGTCGCGGCGGACAAAACCACAAACCTAGCCGTGCAGATATCGAGGCCATTTATACACAAGCATTGGTCAACGAAACATTATCTACCGTGGAGAGTCAAAGCTAGTTGAGAATGTAAGCATTGATATCAACAGTACGCTTTTAAGGGAAACCAAAATGAAAACCACACAACTATTAGTAGTCGCTTTGTTAAGTGTCATGCTAGCTGCCTGCGCCAGCTCGAACTCAGGTAGCGTATATAGCCGTGATGAAGCACGCAGAGTGCAAACTGTTAAAACTGGCGTGGTAGAAAGCGTACGACAAGTAAAACTTGAAGGTACGAAATCACCGGTTGGTACGATTGCTGGCGGTGCTGTTGGTGGTATCGCGGGTAGCACTGTAGGCCATGGTCGTGGCAGTGCAGTAGTCGCAGTGATTGGTGCTGTAGTGGGTGGCCTTGTAGGTTCAGCCGCAGAAGAAGGCCTCACACGTAAAGATGCTTTGGAAATCACCGTTAAGTTAGACGGCGGCGGCTTGGTTGCTGTCGTGCAAGAAGCAGATGACCAGTTCAAGGCGGGCGACAGAGTCCGCTTGGTTGAAAATGGCGAGACTACCCGCGTGTCACACTAAGCACTTTATTTAACCTATAGCTAATCCAAACTCAGGCTTCAATATTACGCATCATTGAAGCCTGACCATCAAAATAGACTGTCAATAAACGGTCATCTTAATGTCATGATTTTTTAATCTTCATTCACTAAAGTCTCTCCAATCAAATAAGGAGAGACTTCATGGTACGTAAAGATCTAACATTCGTTAATCATTCAAAAGAACGTAACCGTAAAACCACGGAATTACAAGACAATGTGCAAAGACGGCTTTACATCAGCCTTGCACGCACACAGGCGGAAGTAGAAGAAGCACAGCGCCTACGTTATAAAGTATTTGCAGAAGAAATGGGCGCACAAGTTTCAGGAGTTGGCGGCCTGGATATTGATGGCTTTGATCGCTTTTGTGATCACTTGATCGTACGTGATAGCGGCACCAATCAAGTGATAGGCACTTATCGCATTCTCAGCCCGCAAAAAGCAAATGAAGCCGGCGGTTACTACTCAGCAGGCGAGTTTGATCTTACCAGGCTGACACACCTATTTGACCGCACCGTAGAGGTTGGCCGTGCTTGTGTGCATCAAAACTATCGCAATGGCGGCACTATTACTATGCTTTGGGCTGGCCTTGCCAAGTATATGCAGATTCACAATTATGAATATATGATTGGCTGTGGCAGCATTAGTATGTCTGACGGCGGACACGCTGCTGCCAGCTTGTATCAAAAGCTGCAAGATGACTATTTAGCTCCGATTGAATACCGTGTTTTTGCGCGCAACCCGTTACCTATTCATTCTTTGCGTACAGATATGCAGGTAGCCTGCCCTCCCCTAATTAAAGGTTACTTGCGACTTGGTGCCTACATTTGTGGTGAACCAGCATGGGATCCCTATTTCAACACGGCCGATATGCTGGTAATGTTACCTTTATCTAGAATCAACCCAAGATATGCTGCACACTTTCTAAAATAGTGACTTACGCCTCATTAAAAGAGAAGGAAGCAAGGCATTACTCAATCACATTGCAATCCTCAACAAGAAAAAACATTACAACCAGTAAAGTAACTCGATACTTCAGGATTATTCGCATCGTGTTGCATATGCTGGTTGGCATGTTAATCGCCTCATTAGCATTACCTCTGGCTAACAAACCTACAAGATTGTGCCTCATTCGGTGGTGGTGTAAGCATTTACTTGCAGCATTTAATATCCGAGTTGTCTGCCTGGGGCATGTCCCCGCTGTTAATCAGGGAATAAGCAACACGATGTTTGTGGCTAATCATATCTCCTGGGCAGATATTCATGCGTTGAACAGCATTGTGCCATTGAGATTTATCGCGAAATCTGAAATAAAAAATTGGCCGATTTTCGGCTATCTTGCAGAAAAAGCCAATGCACTATTTATTGACCGGAGCAAACGTCATGATGCGGCACGTATTGTGGAGGTCACCGCAAAAAGTTTAAGCGAAGGTGATAATCTGTGTCTATTCCCAGAAGGCACAACGACTGATGGCACCGAAATGCGGCATTTCAAAAGCAGCCTCATTCAAGCGGCAATTCAAACTGAAGCTACCATTTGGCCTGTTGCAATTCACTACCCACACCCAAACGGCGGCAGGAATACCCTGGTGGCCTATGCGGGAGAAACGACGCTAACAGAATCAATGCAACAAGTATTGTTGCAGCAAAACCCAGTTGTTGAACTGCATTTTCTAGCGCCAATCGTGCTCAAAAATTTAACAGCGCAGGAAAAGGATCGTCGCACCTTAACTAATCACATCCAACATTTGATTCGCAACGCCCTTAAAATTTAGTCTTACTTTAGCTTTAATGGCTTATCTAGAGTTTTAATGGTTTATCTAGCGGATGCGAGGCTACTTGAGTAATCGCTTTGGTATGAATATTCATCGCAGTAAGCTGGCCACCCCATAAACATCCCGTATCTAAAGCGTATATACGCTCCCGTTGCTGCAAGCCCAATGCAGACCAATGCCCAAAAATCACCTGCATGTCTTGTGTCGCTCTTGTTGGGACTTCAAACCAAGGAATGAACCCATTGGGTACATCTTTCAACTCACCCTTGAACGAAAACTCCATCTCACCATGTTCGGTACATACTCTCAATCGCGTCATGGCATTGGTAAGCACACGTAGTCTATCTTTACCGGCTAGGGCATGATGCCAAGTATTCGGTAAATTACCGTACATCGTAGACAAGAAATCCAGGTAATCATCCCCTCGCAGCGCAGCTTCAACCTCTGCAGCATAGGTCAATGCTTGCTCCGTGGTCCATTGCGGTAATAATCCTGCATGCACCATCAAATAATTATCTTCTTGGTAAATCAGGTGTTGATGACGCAACCAATGCAACAGCACATCACAATCCTCAGCTTCAAATAAAGCACTTAAAGTATCGCTTTTATGTGAAATCACAAAGTCATGCGCTACTACCAGTGCATGCAAATCATGATTACCAAGTACGACCTTCAAACTGGCCTGATGCTGATAGCACCAACGCAATACTTCTAGCGAGCCCGCCCCACGATTGATTAAATCGCCAACCAGCCAAAGTTGATCTGATTTAGGATCAAATTGGATACGTGCCAACAATGCCTGAAATGCATGATAGCAACCTTGGATATCGCCAATCGCATACGTTGTCATTAATCAATACCATCAATAAAAAAAGCCACCTAAAATTCTAAGTGGCTTTTTAATTTACATACAAAAGTAAACCTGTAGAAAACTATTTAGAAGCTCGCACCGGATGCATTCGCCATGTGCTTAACTGCTTCACCCACTTCTTTGTCTGTTAAAGCTGGGTTACCACCCTTAGCCGGCATATTGCGAACACCGTGAATAGCATTATTGACCAGTGTATCGTAACCTTGAGCGATACGTGGTTTCCATGCATCTTTATCGCCAATTTTTGGTGCTGCCATCAAACCTGCAGCGTGACACATAGAACAGACAGCTTTTACAACTTCTTCACCACTCTTTTCTGTGGTTGCACCAGTATCAGCCGCTGCAACTTCTACCGCCGCAACTGGTTTAACATTTTCTTCCATTTTAGTAACAGCTGCTGCTGGCTCTGGAGTGGCCGGAGCACCTACCACGCCAAACGCTTTAGCAATTAACGCAATGATCAACGTAAAAGCCAGAATACTGCCAGGAATAGCAATAATTAATTGCCAAAATGTGGAGCCCTTATACTCATTATCTTTATTGCTCATTACAGTTAATTCCCATAAATAT
>DATHXI010000034.1:0-8075 GCA_035459705.1 Methylotenera sp.
CATCAAGATGATGTCGGCGCTTGTGACCGCTTCTAGGATCTACCGAATAACTGCCTGAGCAAAACACATATTGCCAAATCCAACTTGTCGCTGCATCAGGATATTTGCGCTCTAGCGCATCGGGCAAATACACCTCGCTTATACCCACTTCAGCATCACGCTCATACAATTGCTTTCGCCAAGCTAAGTGAGCCTTTAAAGGCTCTATAAGTGAAACTGGTAACATTGTTACCCTATCCTTCGCACCTTTGCCGTTACGTATTAAAATTTCTGCACGGTCAAAATCAATATCCTGAACGCGCAAACGACAGCACTCCATAATGCGCATGCCTGTGCCATACAACAAACGGGCAATCAGGCCATGCGTACCTTGCATAGCATCTAGTATTTTGCTCACCTCTTGCTTAGAAAGTACTACTGGCAATCGCTGCGGTTTTTTGGCGCGAATCACGTCATCCATCCAAGGTAAAGCTTGCTCTAAAACCTCTCTGTACATAAATAGTAAAGCAGATAAAGCCTGATTTTGTGTGCTAGAAGATACATTACCTTGCGTAGCCAAATGAGACAAAAACGCTTCAACCTCTGTACCACCCATTTCACGCGGGTGACGCTTGTTATGAAACAAAACAAAACGTTTCACCCAGTGCAAGTATTGCGTTTCCGTGCGAATACTGTAATGCTTAACACGTATCTTTTGCTGCACCACTTCCAGCAAAGTTAAGGGCTTAACCACTTCAGGTGTGTTTGACATAGAATGAATTAAACCCTAAAAGTTTATAAAAAAATATAAAAATTAATAAGTTAACAATAATAATGAAAAAAATTATACATTCAAATCAATTAAGTTATACACCTAATCTGGTGTATATTTCACGTTAGGCAAACCAGTGAATCTTCAATTAGTTCGTAAAATTGTCGTGATATTTCTCCTCTTATGTTCCGCCATTTTGACAGCAGGACTAACTTACGTTTACTTAAGTGTATTAATGGGCTGGGTTAGTGGTGCTGGGGCAGCTCAGTGGCAAATGGCTTTTGCTTCGTGGCCAATCCCAGTACTTTTAGGAGTGCCTGCTTTAGTGCTTTCGTTTTTTCCACGTCCAATCTTAGCTTCAAAATATATCGTGTTCTCACTCATCGTGGTTAGTTTCCCAGTTGTATTAACAGTTTTAGTTACCTCACATGTTTACTAAACTGCCTAACCCATCATTCAAGCGGGACTGGCTAAAGCCAGCCCCTTAATTCAAACGTTAGGCCTATCTAAAACCATTGCTCTGCAAGCCGCGTGGTTATTGGTTCGCAGGGCATGTATTTTGGGTCTTAGTTGGCGTTTTAGTTCAGTGCAGTTTGAAGCAGAAAAAATCATCGGCAAATGGTTATTTCGGAAGAGGCTGAGATTTAAAAAATTATTAGTTAGCTATATTGCTACGTTCTTGATAAAAAATATATTTGCTATAAAGTAGTGTTGCCAACTTCGCCACCCACTCTTCAAAGGGAAGCTAACACGGTGTACTAATTTATAGTAAGTATTCTTTTAAACTAAGGGAACAATAATAATGAAAAAACAAATAATCAATATTTCGCCAATCCAAACGGCGAAAGTGTTCGCTCTTCTTTACTTTGTAATTAGCCTACCACTTGTAGCACTTATGGCAATCGCCATGTCTTTATCTCCGGCACCTGCACCAGCACTAGGATTTCTAATCGCTCTTCCATTCCTGTATCTAATTTTTGGCTTTATTTTTACAGCCATAGGCGCTTGGATTTACAACATTGTCACCAAATGGGTTGGTGGCATTGAGTATATTTCAGTCCCTAACTAGCCAATCAGTAGCGCGTACTAGATTGTAAAGCTCTTTACCAATCAACTAAGCCAAAAAGTTGATTGCGAAAAGCACGTCCGCGCATAACAGCTGGACTCAACAACCTAAACATTTCAATATAAAAATAGGAACTCATCATGCTTAAAAAAATAATATTTTCAATCACTGTATTAGCTTCAATATACTTAACAGGCTGTGCATCGGTGCCAATGGCTCCAGCAGATACGGATAAAGCGAAAAAAGAATTCACTCCTCCGACAGAAGGAAAGTCTGGACTGTATATCTATAGAAACTCTAGTTTTGGTGGGGCGCTAAAGAAAACTATTAGTGTTGATGGGGAGATTATTGGAGAGTCTGCACCTAATACCTACTTTTACAAAGAGTTAACACCTGGCAAACACGAGTTATCAACTGAATCAGAGTTTAGCGACAATAAGCTATCAATAGATGTTCAAAGTGGAATTAATTACTTCGTACAACAGTACATCAAATTTGGTGCTTTTGTTGGAGGCGCCGGTCTCAAGCTAGTTGCCGAAGAAGAAGGCAAAAAAGGCGTCCTTGAGTGCAAGTTAGCACAAGAGTCTCCAAAAGTAAGTAAGGCTACTCAATAGCAATATCCATGCATCAAGTGGGGCTGGCTACCGCCAGCCCCTTAATTCAAACGTTAGCCATTTCAAGAGTTTATATGCGTTATCAGGGCAAAGTTAATAACTGGAAAGACGAGCAAGGATTTGGTTTTGTTACCCCAAACGGTGGTGGTAAAAAAGCATTTGTGCATATAAAAGCCTTTACTAACAGCTCTCATCGCCCCACTGAGGGCGACATAATTACTTATGAACTTGCTACCGATGAAAGCGGTCGTTTTTTTGCTAAAAACATTCGGTTTGCAAGTGGGGCGGCAACATCTAGCACTTTTAATAAATCCAGTTCGCTCGGCACCAACTTTGCCATTCTTTTTGGTCTGCTTTTTACCCTGTCAGCGTTACTGGGTAGGCTCCCGTTAGCAATTGTAGGTCTGTACTTCACTTCAAGCATCATTACTTTTCTTGCGTATGCCATAGATAAATCAGCAGCACAGAATGACCGCTGGAGAACCAAAGAAAGTACGTTGCATTTATTTGGCTTGGTCGGTGGCTGGCCTGGTGCTTTAGTCGCACAAAAAGCATTACGTCATAAATCAAAAAAACAAGAATTTCAAACCGTTTTTTGGGTTACAGTTATTGCCAACTGTTTTACCTTAGGTTGGTTATTGGTAACAAAAAGTGGCTCTACTTTTCTAAGCTCTATCCTTGGTCAAGTTGCATAAAATGGCTAACCCATCCATCAAGAGGGACTGGCTAGACCGTAAAGGTCTTCACCAACCAACTAAGCCGCTAAAGCGGCAAGTTGGTTGCGAAAAGCGCGCTCCTTAATTCAAACGTTAAGCCAAAAGGATTTTTGCACATGAAAAGATTAGTATTCTTGTTTTTATTAGCGCTGTTCCACCAAAGCTCATTCGGCGCTATCTATAAATGCGAACAAAATGGAAAAGTCGAGTATCAAGCCACTCAATGCGCAAAAGGAACCGACATTTCAAACAAGATAAAACAACCACTTCCCGCCGCTTCGCCCATCAGTGAAGCCACGCCATCTGGCACCAAAAAATGTCAAGGTAAGGAAATGAGTTTAAATTTTCCAGATATAACTATATTTACCACACTACATGTCATTGCAGATTTTTCAGGAAATAAATTGGTAGCCGACCCTTTTGTGGGTGGCTCAGGTGCTTTTTATTACCAATGCGCTCCATGGGACGCCATACTAAAAGATATAGCTGGTAAATATAATTTAAACGTCAAAGTCGAAAATGGAACTATATTTGCTCGTAATCGCTAGGCTAAACAGCTTAACCCATCATTCAGACCGCAGGGGTCTTCTCCGACATCATTGGTGCTAAAGCACCTAATGCTGTCGCGAAAGCGGGGCTGGCTTACAGTCAGCCCTTAATTCAAACGTTAGAATACGCACTAAATCACAAGCCTTGTGTCAAACATACAGGTTCACTTATTCAATAGGAGAATCGAAATGCTAAGTCGATATGTGATTGTTTCAGGTGTGGTTTTCGGCATAGTAGCGTTATTACAGCTTGCGCGGGCAATGTATGAATGGCCCGTGCAAATTGATAATTTCAGCATGCCAATGTGGGCTTCTTGGATTGCAGTATTGGTTGCCGGCAGCTTATGTGTGTGGGCATTTTGCTCAATGCGTAAGTAGTCTTTTTGCTACTTGCGGCTGAACACCATATCCCAGACACCATGGCCTAATTTGATACCGCGATTTTCAAACTTAGTGAGCGGACGATAGCTAGGTTTCTCGGCGTAATCCGTTGCTGTGTTTTGCAATTCCGGTTCTGCATTCAACACTTCTAGCACCCACTCGGCGTACTCCTGCCAATCTGTTGCCACATGCAAATAGCCGCCTGCTTTTAGCTTTGAACAGAGTAATTTCACAAACTCGGCTTGAATCAGCCTGCGTTTGTGATGGCGCTTCTTGTGCCATGGATCTGGGAAAAATATATGTACACCATCTAAACTCGCATCCGGCAGCATGTGTTGCAGTACTTCCACTACGTCATGCTGAATAATGCGAATGTTAGTGAGCGCTTGCTCTTCAATGAGTTTAAGCAGGCTGCCCACACCCGGCGTATGTACCTCTGCTGCTAAAAAATCGCAGTCCGGCAATGTTTGTGCGATCTTGGCGGTGGTTTCACCCATGCCAAAACCAATTTCTAGTATCTTCTTGCTTTCCACCCGATTGAACTTGGCGTTCAAATCAATCGCTTCTGGCGCATATGGAATGCCGAATTTAGGCAACCCAGTTTCTAGCGCACGCTCTTGGCCTTTTGTGAGCCGCCCTTGGCGCAACACAAAACTGCGAATACGCCTTTGTTTCAGGTCTTCGGTTGAAGCATCGTCTTTTTTATCTAATTCTGTCATGGCGCGCATTATACTTTAGAGCGTATAAGATTTATCACCGGAGCTAAATCCCATGAGTGGTGTTTCAATATTCTTAGTGAGCGCAACCACCTTAAATAAATCACCCATTTCGGCTGGGGATAGCAGCTTCTGTGCCGCGGCAGCCAGTGGTGCATAACGCGCCATATCATGTGGTGACACTTGCGACATGACTTCTAAGATGCCGCAGTTCATCAAAAATTGTGCTTGGCTACAAAACCCTGTAAGTTCTAATCCGTTGTTAATGCCCGCATGAGTGATGCTAGTGAAATCCACATGCGCCGTAATATCTTGCAACCCCACATAAATAAGTGGATTAGCATGTGCTAAGTGTTGGTAGTGGCACATCAGTGTGCCTTGGTTGCGCTGCGGATGATAATACTCACGTGCAGAAAAACCATAATCAATCATCAGAATCGCGCCATGCTGTAATGTATGAGCAAGGCTAGCAATCAATCCACTGGCTGTAGGGCATAGCTCAGTGAGGTAACCCTCAGGCAGATTGAGCTGCCTCGCCATCTCGAATAAATGACTTTGGCCAATTGTCTTATCTTGCCAAACAAAACTATGCTCACCCACCGCCACACCCCGCTCACGCAGCCCTTCAGGCGTGTTATGCACGATGTGAACTGGTATTGCATCCAACACTTCATTGCCGACGATAACGCCAGTAAACACCGCTGGTAGATGGCCTAGCCATTCCACACGTTGCATGAATTCTGGCGGCAGCTTTTTTTGTAAGGTCTCAAGCTGAATCTGGCGCAAGTGGTCACTTACTTCCAGGATAAAATACTTGCTGGGCAGAACCTCTAGCTCTGCCAAAGTTAGCAATACATCTGCTGCCAACTTACCAGTGCCTGCACCCAATTCCAAGATATTCCCACCAGTTATTTGCAAAACCTGTGCGACTTGATTAGCAAGTGTTTGTGCAAACAAAGGCGAAATCTCAGGCGCAGTGACAAAGTCACCGCCCGCACCGAACTTTTGACTACCTGCGCTGTAATAACCTAGGCCAGGTGCATAGAGCGACAAATGCATAAACTGGGAAAAGTCTATCCAACCGCCCGCTTTTCTAATTGTTTCTTGAATCAGCTCAATGAGTTGCTGACTATGTTTTTGGGCATCAGCGGACGGGATAGGCAATGTAGTCATAGACTTAGATTATAATAGCTACAGGGCATCCTTAAAAATTCAATTTTCGTTGCAATACTTACGTTGCTCACAAAAAATTATCGCTTACATAGTTCACTATGCAGCACTCAATTTTTTATTCGCGCCTTGTTTTGCTTAGAAACTTAAACTTTTAACAGCGCCCTGAACAATATAAGACTGGATTAAAGCGTGGATTCAAACAACACAAATAAAGTAGTGCTCATTACAGGTGGCGCAAAGCGCGTTGGCGCGGCCATATGCCGCACTTTGCATGCACAAGGTTTTAACCTGATGATTCACTACAAAAGCTCACTCAGCGAAGCACGTGCCTTACAAGCTGAACTGAGTCTAAAACGTGCAAACTCTGTGGCAATTATTCAAGGCGACCTGCTGAATATCGCAGGTTTACCTAATTTGATTAGTGAAACCGTTAGTCATTTTGGACGCTTGGATGTACTGATCAATAACGCATCGACCTACTACGCAAGTGAGGTTGGCGAGATTGACGAACACAAATGGCAGGACCTAATGGGTAGCAACTTAAAAGCGCCATTGTTTTTATCACAAGCAGCGGCACCTGAGTTACGCAAAAATCATGGTTGTATTGTGAACATCACAGATATGCATGTAGAGCGTCCTAAAAAGGGCTATATTGTATACAGCGTAGCGAAAGCCGGCTTAGTCACGCTGACTAAATCTCTCGCCCATGAGTTAAGCCCGGAAGTACGTGTAAACGCAGTAGCGCCCGGGCCTGTACAGTGGCCTGAGAGCAATCCGCAATTTGACGAAATATATCGGCAGCGCGTGATTAACCAAACACTGCTGAAACGCGTTGGTGAAGCTGAAGACGTAGCAAAAGCAGTCAAGTTTTTAATCGCCGACGCCCCTTTTATTACTGGCCATGTACTCGCTGTTGATGGCGGCAGGTCATTAAATCTTTAGAGAAATAATTAAATTGAATAGAAAACTCAAAGTTTTAAGTGAGACAAGGCGCGATACAATTTTTAGTGCGCAGCATATGCTTTATATGTAAGCAATCAAAATTGATTGAGCAACAAAGTATCACGACAAAATTTGAGTTTTAAAATTATGATTAAACATTTACCCGACAACCATTCAAATAACTTCATCAAGCTGCGCAACAGCCTGATCAGCGCCACTGGCAAAGCCATTGGCGACTACAACATGATTGAAGAAGGCGATACTGTATTGGTCTGCATGAGCGGCGGCAAAGACTCGCACGCCATGCTGATGATACTGCTTGCCTTGCAAGAGCGTGCGCCAATCAACTTTAAACTAATTGCGATGAATCTGGACCAAAAACAGCCAGGTTTCCCTGCCGACATCTTGCCGGCCTATTTTGAAAAACTCGGCATTGATTACCGCATTGTTGAAGCAGACACATATTCAATCGTTAAAGAGAAAATTCCAGAAGGCAAAACCACTTGTTCGCTTTGTTCACGCTTACGTCGCGGTATTATTTACACGACCGCTAAAGAGCTGGGTGCCAACAAAATCGCGCTGGGGCATCATAGGGATGACATCGTAGAAACCTTGTTCCTGAATATGTTCTTTGGTGCCAAGATGAAATCCATGCCACCTAAACTGGCGACTAACGACAAGCAGAATATCGTGATTCGCCCATTGGCGTATTGCAGCGAAAAAGACATCGCCAGCTACGCACGCCAAATGGAGTTTCCTATCATCCCTTGCGATTTGTGCGGCTCTCAGGAAAACCTGCAACGTCAAAAAGTAAAAGACATGCTGAATGCTTGGGAACGCGAACAACCAGGTCGTGTGAATAATATATTCCGTGCGATTGGTAACGTGGAACCTTCTCACTTGGCTGACTTTAATTTATACGATTTCAAGGGCTTGAGCCAAGCTAAGCCAGAAGATGAGGATCCCCTATTTGGTGATATTGCCAATGAAGGTGCAGCACTCAGTCTGACGAGTACAGATGGCACTAGAATTGAATTCTCTCGCAATAAATAGCGAAATAATCTACAAATAATTTGGGTAAATCGTTAAATATAAACATATATGTAGTAAATTAGCGCACTTTGTGGCGTGGCTTATTGTCTAGTAGCCATTTACCTTGTTATTATCC
>DATHXI010000035.1:0-62222 GCA_035459705.1 Methylotenera sp.
TAGAGGTGATTAAATCTTGAAAAAGTTTATATGCCATAGGTGCGGGACGTGAATTATTATCATTTAACATTCATGCTTTTCTTGTGCAAAAAAGAACGGGTTATTAGTAATGTTGGCAGCATTTATCTCTCGGTATGCAACTGACTTGCTAGTAGGTGGCTTTCTAAATATAAGTTTTTGATAGAAGATATTGTTGAAGAAAACTAGATTTTTGTTTAGGTGATAGTTCCGTTTGTGGTGTTCATATTGGGTGCTTTAAGTCTATTTAATACTATGTCAGCAATACGCTTTGAATTAGGTATTCAAACTGACTTTGACTAATGCATGAGAGTATCCGTGAAAATATCAAAATGAACCCCGGTACAACGGGGTTAGTAGTTATACAATATCAAAAGTTATTGAATTAATTGATGAAATTAAAATAATTAATGAAGAGTCAAAAAATTTTAGTTACAGGTGCCAACGGTTTTGTTGGACGCGCTTTGTTTACGGAGCTTGCTAAAAATGGCTATAAAGTTCGTGGTGTGGTTCGCGATCTTTCTCGCGCCATCGGGCTCCAGCCCGAGTTGACGACAGTACAGGATATTGAGGATAGGGATTGGTCTTCCACATTAGATGGTATGGACGTCGTAGTGCACCTAGCAGCACGCGTGCACCATATGGACGAAGCTGTGGCTAATCCGTTATCTGTGTTTCGTGCAACAAATGTAGAGGGTACACTTAGTTTGGCTAGAAAGGCAGCGGCAGTGGGCGTCCGCCGTTTTGTTTTTATTAGCTCAGTCAAAGTTAATGGTGAGTTTTCACAACTGGGCAAGCCATTTGTTGAGACAGGCATGTCTAATCCCCAAGATCCTTATGGAATCTCAAAGTTTGAAGCCGAGCAAGGTTTGTTACAAATTGCACAACAAACAGGGATGGAAGTTGTGATTGTTCGCCCACCTTTAGTTTATGGGCCGAATGTGAAAGCCAATTTTGCCAGCATGTTAAAGGCTGTTAAGCAAGGAATCCCTTTACCTTTGGGGGTAATAAAGAATAAGCGAAGTTTTATTTATATAGAAAATCTTGTGAGTTTCATTGTGCTTTGTATTGAGCATCCATTGGCAGCTAATCAAACATTTTTGGTCTCTGATGGGCAAGATATGTCCACCACAGAACTGTTGCGAGGATGTGCTTATGCGTTAGGTGTAAAATCAAGACTTTTGCCAGTGCCACAAAAAGTGCTGGAAGTCATTGCACGTATGCTAGGTAAACGCGATGTAGTTCAAAGGTTGTGTGGTAATTTGCAGGTGGATATTACCAAGGCGCGTACGATGCTTGGATGGGTTCCACCTATCTCTGTTGGCGATGGATTGAAGAGAACAGCTGCGAGTTTACGTAAGGTAGCTAAGTAATGAAGCGAATGTTTGATTTGTGTACAGTGTTATTTGCAACACTCATTCTATTGTTACCATTCTTAGTTGTAGCGGTAATAGTACGTTTAACTTCACTTGGCCCAGTTCTATATTGGTCAGATCGGGTAGGGCAAAGTAACAAAATTTTTAAGATGCCAAAGTTTCGAACTATGCGAGTCGATACCCCCGCAGTGGCAACACATTTATTAGCCAATCCAGAACAGTTTTTAACACCCGTGGGCTCATTTTTGCGTAAATCCAGTTTAGACGAGTTGCCCCAGCTTTGGAGTATCATCAAAGGCGATATGAGTTTCGTTGGTCCGCGGCCTGCTTTGTTTAATCAAGATGACTTAATAGCGTTACGTGCCAATTATGGTGTTGATAAGCTAGTGCCGGGTTTAACAGGTTGGGCACAAATTAACGGTAGAGATGAATTACCGATTCCTGAGAAGGTTAAGCTTGATGTAGATTATATGCATCAGCAGTCACTGTGGTTTGATATAAAGATCATTTTTTTAACATTTGTAAAAGTACTGCAAAGAGATGGTGTTCAGCATTGATATTGATAAATAGCGGGTGGCGGCTCACGGTTTTAGTTTGTTAATGTAGTATATTGATACAATGTCCTGTGGTTAAAACTGATAGCTCGGCACAAATAAACTGAATGAATAACCGAATGAAACAAACATTTATAAATCCACGAACTTTATTAGCTTTATTACATGACCTCACAGTAGCAACCATTGCTTGGGTTGCTGCTTATATGCTGCGCTTCAATTTCTCAATTCCGTTAGAACATAGTCAGCACATGTCACAGTCGATACTTTGGGTCGTGCTGTTGCAAGGTGCTGTATTTGTATCTTTTGGTCTGTATCGTGGCATGTGGCGTTTTGCGAGTGTTCCAGATTTAAAACGTATCTTATATGCTGTTGGTTTCGCTGCTGTGTTTGTGGCGGCTTTTCTGTTCATGCTGAGTACTTCCATTGTCATTCCCCGTTCGGTATTGATTTTAGACCCCCTCTTATTGATGATGATGATGGGCGGTAGTCGTTTTGCCTATCGTGCATGGAAAGAGCATCAGCTGTACGGTGCTACGCTTAAACAAGGAGCCCCTGTGATTGTGTTGGGTGCTGGTGAAGCGGCCGTAGCATTGTTAAAAGACCTTGCACGCAGTACCCAGTGGCGTGTGGTTGCCTTGTTAGACGATGATAAGACCATGCTGGGACGTGAAATCCTTGGCATCAAGGTATTGGGAGCAATACAGCATTTGGCGGAAATACATCACCGCTTTGAAGTTAAGCATGTGATTATTGCCATGCCATCTGCGCATCATCAAAAGCGTCGTCAAGCAGTCGTGCTTGCTAATGAACTCGGTTTGGAAGTGCTGACGGTACCGGCAATTGATGACTTGATGAGCGGTAAGGTTAGTATTTCTCAAATCCGAAGGGTGGATGTAGAAGATTTGTTAGGACGTGATGCGGTCGCGCTTGATAATTCGGGACTGCAACATTTGATTGAGGGTAATGTAGTTTTAGTGACTGGTGCAGGTGGGTCTATTGGATCTGAGCTTTGTAGACAAATAGTCAAATATAAACCTAGCACTTTAATTTGTTTCGATATTTCCGAATATGCGCTTTATAACCTAGAACAGGAATTAACGCACCATAACTCACCTATAAAGTTGTTGTATATGACGGGCGATGTAAGAAATGGCCAGCGAATTAGAAACTTGCTAGTAGAACATCAACCAACAGTAGTATTTCATGCGGCTGCATATAAACATGTTCCTATGATGGAGAATGGAAATGTATGGGAGGCTTTGTCGAACAATGTAATCGGCACCAACACATTAGCCCAAGCCTGTAAGGAAGCTGGTGTTGAAAAGTTCGTATTGATCTCGACAGATAAAGCGGTGAATCCTACTAATGTGATGGGCGCGAGTAAGCGACTTGCTGAAATGGTATGCCAAGGACTGCAAGACCCATTAAAAAAAGATGCAGAAGATTCAGTGACGAAATTTGTAATTGTGCGTTTTGGCAATGTGTTAGGTAGTAGTGGTAGTGTTATTCCTAAGTTCAGAGAGCAGATTGCAAAAGGCGGGCCCGTTACGATTACGCACCCTGAAATCACGCGTTACTTTATGTCGATACCTGAAGCGGCGCAGCTTGTGATGCAGGCAGGTTTAATGGGTAAGGGTGGCGATATTTTTGTATTAGATATGGGTGAACCTGTCAAAATTGCTACGCTAGCAGCTGACATGATTAGATTGTCTGGTTTGCAGTTGGATGATATCAAGATCGAATACGTCGGGTTGCGCCCAGGAGAGAAGTTGTACGAGGAGTTGCTCGCTGATGATGAGCATACGATGCCAACACCTCATGAAAAATTACGTATTGCCGTTGCGAGGTCCGTAGATAAAGCGTGGGTGAAAAAGCTCCTGAAGTGGATTGATAGTGTACAAGGTGGAAACGAAGGGCAGATCAAAAACGAATTGAAGTTTTGGGTTGAAGAGTACAGCCCACAACATCAGTCCAGCCTAGAAACGCACGCTGTATTGGCTGCCGAGCAAATAACCTTGCATTAATTATAATCACGGCATGAATAAAATCACTAAGGCAGTTTTCCCAGTTGCAGGTCTAGGCACACGATTTTTGCCTGCAACTAAGGCCAGCCCGAAAGAAATGCTGCCAATTGTTGATAAGCCACTGATTCAATACGCAGCTGAAGAAGCAATCGCTGCAGGCGCAACAGAACTGATTTTTATTACAGGTAAAAACAAACGGGCGATCGAAGACCATTTTGATAAGGCTTATGAATTAGAAGCAGAGCTGGCTGCGAAACAAAAAACGCAGATACTTGAGGCTTTGAATGGCATTTTGCCTAAAGGTGTATCGTGCGTTTATATACGTCAGCCAGAAGCTTTAGGGCTTGGACATGCTGTGCTGTGTGCTAAACCAGTGATTGGTAATGAACCATTTGCGGTGATTTTGGCAGATGACTTGATAGATGCAGAAGTGCCTGTCATGCAGCAAATGGTAGAGCTCTATGGTCAGTATGGGTACTCTATTTTGGGTGTAGAAGATGTATCCCCTGAGGATACCGCTAGCTACGGCATTGTAGATGCATCATTGTTGACGCCTACAGTGCTCAAGATTAATAGTATTGTAGAGAAACCCAAGCCAAAAGACGCACCTTCAACATTAGCAGTCGTTGGGCGATATATTCTTACGCCCAAGATATTCGAATGTTTAGAGAATATTCAACCTGGCAATGGCGGTGAAATTCAACTCACCGATGGCATTGCAATGTTGCTGAAATATGAGGCGATTTTGAGCTATCGATTTAATGGTAAGCGTTTTGACTGCGGAAGCAAACTTGGTTTCATGAAAGCCAATGTCGAATATGCATTAAAACATCCTGAAATCAGTCAGGCTTTTTCTGAATATTTAAAAAATGAATTGAATTGAGTCTTTCATTTGCATATAGATAATCCAAAATTATTACTTGAACAAGCTCAACTTATTCATTCCGCAGAAGCGGTTGAAGCGGCAATATTTCGATTAAGCCAAGAAGTGACTAAGGCGCTTGAGGATGCATGTCCAATCGTCATATGTGTCATGGGTGGTGGTCTGATTTTTTCAGGGCAATTGCTGACCAAACTCAAGTTTCCTTTAGAAATCGACTACTTGCATGCTAGTCGTTACCAGAACCAGATTATAGGCAAAACGCTTGTTTGGCATGCGCTCCCTAAATCAAACTTATTAGGTCGTACAGTGTTGTTACTTGATGATATTTTAGATGAAGGTATTACTTTAAAAGCAATACAAGATAAGTGCTTGGAACTGGGTGCAGAAAAAGTACTATCAGCTGTGTTGGTAGAGAAAAAACTTGATCATGCCAAACCAATAGTTGCTGATTTTGTTGGCCTTGAGGTTCCTAATCAATATGTGTTCGGCTATGGTATGGATGCATATGGATGGTGGCGTAATCTATCTGCAATTTACTCACTCGCTTAGGCTATAAGCAGTGCCCCTCGGAATGAGTCCGATAACTGTTATAAATATGACGTTATAGTCGGATTTATAACAGCAGAACTCGGTTTTAATGTAACCTATTCTCTTAGTAGCTCTAATTTAAGTATTTATTAGCATAAAGTTTGGCATCTATTATGCATGGTATATAAGACTAGATTATTAATTTAATGGTACAAAAATATGATGGATATGGAAGTCAAGAATAAGCCCTGGGAGAAGATATTCTCAGTGATTCAGCGTTCTTACACCATAGACAAACACATGGATTTTTTCATTTGGTTGCAGAGCAGTGTCATTGAAATCGTACCCCACGACATGTTGTTGGCAAGTTGGGGTGACTTTGAGAAACGAGATAAGCAAAGTAAATTAAATTACGATGTCGCGTCTAATATCAGTAATGTCAGCACCAAGGTTATTTTTGCTGCTTCAGCAGAGATCGATGACTTCATGCTTTATTTGCATCAAGGCTGGTTAATAAATAATCGTCGTTGGTTCACCTTAAATAATCTTAATCAATTAGATTTTGACCATGAGTTTAATGCTAATTTTTTAAGCAAACTTAATCAACTTAATTCATTGTTGGTTTATGGTGTAAGTGATGTTCGTGGTAACAATGAGTGTCTCTACGTGTTTTTTAGTAAACAAAATGTTTTTGAAGTGCAGGACTCCGTGATGGGGCTCATCATGCCGCACATTGATAACGTTTTGAGAAAAATTCAGCATCTTCAGCCAGTTACAAGCGCAGATGAGTCTGTGGCTACAACACCTTGTTTTGGATTAACGGCACGTGAGTTAGAGATTATTCACTGGATAAAATCTGGAAAGACCAATCAAGAAATTGGGATGATCCTGCAGATTAGCCAAAACACTGTTAAAAGTCACCTTAAACGTATTTTTTCAAAGCTCAATGTGTCTAGGCGTGCACAGGCTGTCGCAATGTTGTCGAACCAATAACGACTATTTCACGTAAATCGTATCTTCACCCACTACAATAGTCTGACCACTGCGGATCTTGGCGGTTTTTCTGCTTTCGATTACGCCATCTACCTGTACTAAACCTTCTGCAACCATCACTTTCCCACGGCCACCACTGTCAGCTAGGCCAGTTAGTTTGAGCAAATTACACAGCTCGACATAGTCGGTAGTTAAATCAAATTGAATATTTTGAGACATAGAGAGCTTCTTTAATTAAGTGCTTTTGAAAATATGATAAGAATAGATTACAGTGCGACAAGTGGCTCTTTTGATGCTGAATATGAGGTAATTTGTAGTAATTGGTTTGGAAATTCATAGTACAATGAATTTCAAATGTTGGGTGTGATCGCTAGCAAACCAAATAATTTGTAGTCAATTGATTTGGTGTGTAAACATAAATATTTGGTGCCCGGAAGAGGACTCGAACCTCCACATCTTTCGATACTAGTACCTGAAACTAGCGCGTCTACCAATTCCGCCATCTGGGCACTGCGGCTTTTGCCATATGTTAATAGTGGCTTTGCCGTTTAGGAAGCAATGGCGTTGAATTTTATATTAAAGGTAAGCTTTGTCAATGACAAAAAACAGTAATCATAATAAGCAAAACAAAAGAAGTAGCGATCCACATGCAGATCGTGAAGCAAGTAGATACGAGACACCAATCCCGAGTCGGGAACTTATTTTATCCAATATGAGCGAGCAGGGCGTTCCGCTGAGTGTGGAGCAGCTTTATATACTGCTGGATATTGGCACTGATGAGCGAGATATTTTCAATAAGCGTTTGAATGCGATGGAGCGAGAAGGGCAAATCATCCGTAATCGCAAGGGTGCGCTGTGCATTGCAGATAAGCTTGATTTGATCGCGGGTGTAGTACAAGGTCATCCAGATGGTTTTGGCTTCCTAATTCCTGATGACAAAACAAAATTGAATGGCGAGGATTTGTTCTTAAGCCCACAAGAAATGTCACAAGTGATGCATGGTGACCGTGCGATGGTACGCATGAGTGGCTTGGATAGGAGAGGTCGACCTGAAGGCAAGATAGTAGAAGTACTAGAACGTCGCACTCAAAAGCTGGTCGGGCGTGTGATTCGTTCAAGCGGCGTGACAATTGTTGCAGCAGAGGATAAGCGGGTTAACAAGGATATCTTGATTCCATATCATCTGGATATGGGTGCAAAACCGGGTCAGGTTGTCATGATTGAGCTGACTGAGCAGCCCTCATTTCATGCACAACCAATGGGTAAAGTTGTCGAGATTCTCGGTAATTACGCTGATAGCGGCATGGAAATCGAGATTGCTTTACGCAAGCATAAGTTGCCACATGAGTTCAGTCCAGCATCAATCAAGCTTGCGGAGTCGTACCCTAAATTAGTGCAGTCTACGGATTATAGAGGCCGTATTGATAGTCGTGAGATGCCATTAATTACAATTGATGGTGAAACTGCACGCGATTTTGATGATGCCGTGTACGCGGAGCCACAAGGTAAGGGTTGGCGATTAGTTGTGGCGATTGCCGATGTGAGTTTTTACGTAAAGCCTAATGATGCATTGGATAAGGACGCATTTGAGCGCGGTAATTCTGTGTATTTTCCACGTCGTGTCATCCCAATGTTGCCAGAAGCTTTATCTAATGGCCTATGTTCGCTGAACCCAGATGTAGAGCGCCTATGCATGATATGTGACATGCAGGTAGATGGCGCCGGTAATGTTAAACAGTATAAATTCTACCCATCTGTCATGCGCTCAAAAGCGCGAATGACCTATACACAGGTCTATGAAATACTGCAAAACCCACAAGGTGAGTTAGCACAAGAGTACGCATGGCTGATGCCGCATCTGCAAAATCTATACAGTGTTTACCAGTTGATGTTGACCCAACGTGAAAAGCGCGGCGCCATTGAGTTTGAATCAACTGAAACCATCATGATATTCAACGATAACGGCAAGATTGATCGTATTGAACCAAGCACCCGTAACGAGGCACATAAGCTCATTGAAGAATGCATGCTGGCAGCCAATGTCTGTGCAGCAGACTTTCTGAGTTCACATGAACACCCGGCTTTGTATCGTATCCATGAAGGTCCGACGCCTGAGAAATTAGAGCTATTGCGTGCATTTATGGGCGAGTTCGGTTTTGGAGTTGGCGGTGGTGATACACCGCATGCGAAAGATTACGGAAAACTCATTGCACGTATTAAAGACCGCCCTGATGCGCAGTTGCTGCAAACAGTATTGTTGCGCTCTATGCAGCAGGCGGTATACAGCCCTGATAATGCTGGTCACTTTGGTTTGGCTTATGAAGCCTATGCACACTTCACGTCACCGATTCGTCGTTATCCGGACTTGTTGATTCACCGCGCTATTAAAGCTGTATTGAATGGTGATCGCTACAAGGCAGGTGACTGGAATAATTTAGGTGCGCATTGTTCAATGACCGAGCGCCGCGCTGATGATGCCACACGTGATGTGACCAACTGGCTCAAGTGCTTTTACATGCAAGACAAGATTGGTGAGGTTTTTGATGGCACGGTGGCTGGAGTAACTAGCTTTGGTTTGTTTGTAGCTTTGGATGGCGTATATGTTGAAGGCTTGCTACACGTTACTGAACTGGGTAATGACTACTTCCATTACGACAAAGCTCGTCATGAAATGGCGGGTGAGCGCACTGGCGTGCGCTATCGTTTGGGTGATAGATTAACTATTAAAGTGGTACGCGTTGATTTAGAAACCACTAAAATAGATTTCACTTTAGTTAATAAAAACAATTTATTAGAATCAAATTCTGAAGTAAGTTCTAATGAAAAAAACAATGCCATTACTCATAATGCTAAAATAGCGACGTCTGTGAGTGCGCCAAGATCTACAAAACCTAGGTCTGAAAAGCTTGGCCTGACTCAATCGCCTTTCGAAGGTGAGTTTGGTCGTAAGCCTAAATCAGACAAGGCTTTTGGTAAGAAACCCGGTAGCAAATCCAAGCCTGCGGGCAAGTCTGGTGGTAAATCTGCCAACAGCGCCCCAAAATCAAGTAAGCAAAAAACTAAACGTAAGAAATAAATTCCCAGAATCAAATTTAAGGTAAAGAAATGAGCGACGCCCGTATTTTATTTGGCTTTCATGCAGTATTAAGCCGTTTGCGCCAACATAGCGCCAGTGTGCAAGAGATTTTGATTGATCGTGACCGCGTAGATGCGCGTATGAAAGACCTGCTAAAAATGGCAGAGCTTTCAGGTGTGCGCACAATGGAAGTTGAGCGCAGTCGCTTGGATGGTATGGCAGGCATGAATGGCCGTCATCAAGGCGTCATAGCACGTGTAATCGATACGCCAATTCCCTATAAAGATATTCACGATATCTTGGAATCAGATTTAACAGAGCCACCATTCTTTTTAATTTTAGATGGTGTTGAAGACCCGCATAACTTGGGCGCTTGCCTGCGTGTGGCAGATGCAATGGGCGTGCATGCTGTGATTGCACCAAAAGATAGAGCTGTAGGGTTAAACGCTACCGTACGTAAAGTGGCGTGCGGCGCGGCAGAGACTGTGCCATTTATCGCGGTGACTAACCTAGCAAGAACGATACGTGAGCTTAAAGACGCTGGTGTGTTTGTCATTGGCACTACAATGGATGCGCCAACGAACTTACTTAACACCAAACTAGATGGGCCAATAGCGATTGTACTAGGTGCAGAGGGTGACGGGATTCGTCGTTTAACGGCCGAAACTTGCGATGCCTTGGTGACAATCCCAATGTTTGGCTCGGTAGAAAGCCTCAATGTGAGCGTAGCGAGCGGAATCTGTTTATATGAAGCTAGACGACAACGCAGTTTAGCTGTTAGCTAATTAGGCTGGTTAGCTTAAACCCAAGGTTTTAAGCGTTCTAGCTCTAACTGTTTTTAACAACGCTGCATTTTCAACTAATGATTCACCATAGCTTGGTACTAAAGTTTTCATCTTTTGTTGCCAAGCATGGTCTTTTAGTTGCTCACCAAAACAGCGTTCAATGACGCTAATCATGGCTTGTACGGATACTGACGCACCAGGCGACGCGCCCAAGAGTGCTGCAATAGTGCCATCTTCTGCAGCAACAATTTCGGTACCAAATTCTAGCTTACCACCTTTTTCATCACACTTTTTGATGATTTGAACGCGCTTACCGGCGTTCTCTAAATGCCAATCAGCCTCAGTGGCTTGTGGGTAAAATTGGCGCAATGTATTGACGCGGCTGCCATGCTTTTGTAGCGCTTCACCGATCAAATAGCGTGTCAAATCGGTATTGTGACGACCCACACTCAGCATAGATTTTAAATTATTGGGTTTAACCGATTTGAACAAATCCAAATACGAACCTTGTTTCAAGAACTTCGTGGTGAAGCCGGCGTATGGGCCAAATAACAGCGCAGATTTACCGTTGATGATGCGTAAGTCTAAATGAGGAACGGACATTGGTGGCGCCCCCAGCGCAGCTTTGCCATAGACTTTGCTGGCGTGTTGTTCAATTACATCAGGGTTGTTGCATACCAACCATTGCCCGCTCACTGGGAACCCGCCGTAGCCTTTACTTTCCGGTATGCCGGATTTTTGCAGTAGTTTTAAAGCACCGCCACCAGCACCTAAAAATATAAAGCCTGCTTCAACTGTAGTGGTCTTCTTGTTATTCAAATCACGTAGACGCACTTGCCAGCGCCCATTACTTAGTTTTTTTAAACCTCTTACCTCGGTATTCAACGCTAGATTGAAATGTTCTCTGGTCTGTAGGTTACTCACCATGTTGCGGGTTAAAGTGCCAAAATCGATATCTGAACCATAGTTTACGCGGGTGGCAGCTACTTTATGATTATTGTCGCGTTGCGCCATCATTAATGGCATCCAAGCTTTTAGGGTTTCAGTATCATCACTAAATTCCATGTCAGCAAACAGATGGTGTTGTTTAAGTAGGCCATAGCGCTTACGCAGGAACTCTACGTCTGTATCACCCCAAACAAAACTTAAATGCGGAACAGCATTGATGAAGTTTTTGGGAGTAGGTAGGATATTTTGTTCGACCAGATAAGACCATAGCTGTAATGACACTTCAAACGACGCATTGATATTCAGCGCGCGATTAATTTCAATGTCACCCTTGTTGTTCTCGGGTGTGTAATTTAACTCACAGTAACCAGCGTGACCGGTGCCAGCGTTATTCCAAGCGTCTGTACTCTCGGCCGCTACATCTGCAAGGCGTTCAACCATCATCATATTAAACGATGGTGCTAGCTCAGCAAGCAGTGTAGCCAGCGTTGCGCTCATCACGCCGCTGCCCACTAAAAGTACGTCTACTTTATTTACAGTTGTCATCAGTAGTTATATAAAACTCACCAAAACTTTTAATCAATAAAAAAGCCTGTTACACGCAGGCTTTTATTCTTTTTTAAATTAAACTTTCACGAAGAAAGTCATTTAATTGACGCGAATTTTACATTAAATATGACAACTCTGGTAAATAATCATTGTGCGCTAAACTGTTGTAGCTATTGGCATGGCGGGCTATTTAATAATTAAATTTATGCTTTTTAAGTGTGAGTAATTTTATTTTTAAACAAGCCAGCTTGAAGGCTGAAAAGTAGTAAAAAGCAGCTCATTACTATAAGACTTTACGCGCATACTTACTATTCCAAATGCAGGTTATGCAAATTGAATCACTTAACCCTCACCGCGTTTCACTTTATCTTCATACTCGGTTAAATCCATGAGACCTTGCTGTTCGGCGATGGACTTTTCTTCAGGTGTAATAGCCTCTTGTACAATATCTAAGCGCTTCCAAGCAGGTATTGGTGTCACTTTGCAGGGTTCCGGTACGTATTTTGATTGATTAAGTTTTTTGTATTTATGAATGTAGCGTGGGCAATTCACCCAGATTTTAGTGACTTCTACCATGATCAAATACTTGGCCTCAGTGTACTCAGCCAATAGCGGATGTTCTCGTAGCAACTTTGCCGTGCCTTGTACGCGCACTCTATGCGGTGTTTCGAAGTCGATGAAAAGCATACCTACCTTGCCTTGGCCTTCGATATTGCCTACGGAGTAGAACATGCCATTGCCATCAAAGCCAGGAAAGACGAGGGTGCTTTCATCCAGAACTCTTACAAAGCCTGCTGAGCCGCCTTTGTAGGACACTGTGGGCATGCCATCGGGATCAACCGTTGATAGAAAAAACATATCACGTGTGTTGATGAAGTTCTTTTCATCATCTGAGATTTTTTCATGTATCCAGCCGTTATCAAGTAAATCCGCCAGTTTCGTTGTGTTGAATTCTTCCTGTAATTCGCGGTGTTGTGCAGAGTAA
Organism: Methylotenera sp.; assembly: GCA_035459705.1. Lineage (GTDB taxonomy): Bacteria > Pseudomonadota > Gammaproteobacteria > Burkholderiales > Methylophilaceae > Methylotenera. Next base: position 12,723 of record DATHXI010000035.1, read on the forward strand.
AGTGATGCCATGGTGCCTCCTGAAATTGAGTGAATACAATGTAGATTTAAAATATTAGCTATGCAGATGGAATACTTTATTCATGATCTTCCATTGCCCATCAAGCTTGAGTAAGTTGAAAAAATCTGTGAAGCGATGACCAGTCCAATTGTCTGATTCAACGCGTGCGCTAGCCACGGTATAAACCACATCAATGCTCACAATACGTGAAACCAGACCAGTCGCTGGTCCATTTTCATCATTCCAGTCATAAAGCCCTTGAATCGGACCTGCAAACAGGTCATGGCCAACAAAACCAAAGATGGTAGCATCGTCGTGGAAGGCTGGTTTCATATCACTGCCTTTGCCAGAGTTGGCACCGTTTATGTAATGCTGAATCACTTTTGATATTGCATCATAGTCACTAATGCGGGTAGATAAGGCTGACATAATGAACTCCTTGAACAGTTTGTAGCATATTGTATTATTTTCAAGTTGGAATAAATGCCTAATTTAGAATATGATTTGTGCTTAAAGAGAAACAATGTGAGGCGCACATGTTTAAGTCGATTGAAGACCTTAGGATTTTTGTACAGATATACGAAAAGAAAAGTCTGACTCTTGTTGCTGAGCTTAATCAAACCACGCCAGGAGTAATCAGCAAGCGTCTAACGCAAATTGAAAAAGACTTCGGTGCCAGACTTTTTCATCGCACCACTAGAAATATCCAGCATACAGATGAAGGGCACCGTTTATATTCCCAGGCGCAGCATCTCCTGGAAATGGTTGAAGACTATGAAAAGGATTGGGGTGAGACTACAGAGCCGAGTGGGCTGATACGCATTACGGCCTCTGCTTCATTTGCGCGATTATATTTGATGCCACTAATGCTGCAGTTTCTGAAAAAGCATCCTAAGATAAAAATCAGTTTTGAGTTATCAGACAAAGTATTGGATATCGTAGCTGAGGGTATAGATTTGGCCATCAGAGGCGCACAAATGAATGACTCCTCATTAGTAGCAAAGCGGTTGGGGCCATCGCCGGAAGTGCTTTGCAGTACTAAAGCCTACCTAGAAAAAGCAGCGCCGCTTAACTGTCCTGCAGACCTCACTAAGCACAACTGTATCGTTCTGAATGAGAACTATAGCTGGGAGTTCCAGAAGGGCGGTAAGACCATCCATCAACGCATAACCGGCAGTTTTCAAACGAATTACAGTGAAGCATTGGTAGATGCCGTGAAAGATGGGTTAGGCATAGGGATGATCTGCTATTGGCAGGTGCATCAAGAGCTGTTGTCCGGCGAGTTGGTGCAGGTGTTACCAGAGTATGCCCCGGGTCGAAATCAATCCTTGTATGCAGTCTACCCATCGCGTCGGCATTTGCCACCTAAGACCAAGCTTTTGATAAATTTTTTAGAGCAAAACCTATCAATCCCAACTTTGGTGAGCGTACTTTGAACCGCTCATCTGATAACGGTTTATTTATATTGAAATAATATGTAAAAATTGAAATTGGGCTTGATATAAAACAAAAACCGCCCGAAGATACATCGAATGTTAGTAAAGGGTCGGCATGGTGAAAAAGTTTTTAAGAAAAAAAGCCCATAGTTCTGATTTTATTGTTCTACGCATCGTTTTTATCTACTTGTTGTTTGGACTGTTCTGGATATTTTTCAGTGATTCCATACTTGCAAGCATTGTGTCTAGCAATGAACAGTTTATTCGCTACAGCATATATAAAGGCTGGGCTTATGTCTTTATTACGGCAGTGCTAATTTATTATTTGGTTCGCAGGCCGTTCACACAACAAATTGAAATTGAAAACTCACTTCAACAGAGCGAAGAGCGCTGGAAGTTTGCACTTGAAGGTGCGGGTGATGGTGTGTGGGATTGGAACCTGGTGACCAATCAAGTGTTCCGGTCCGCCAGATGGAAAGAGATATACGGATATTCAGATAACGAAATGGGTACTACTGCAGAAGATGGCAGAAAACTCATTCACCCGCATGATCTGCCGCATGCCTTGGATGACATCAATGCTTATCTAGAAGGCAGAAAAAAGACTTTTGTTTCAGAATTCCGTCTCCTATGCAAAGACGGCAACTGGAAGTGGACACTTAGCCGGGGAATGTTGGTGAGCACTACTCCAGATGGTAAGCCGCTGCGTATGATAGGTACACATACTGACATTAGTGATAGAAAGCAGTCAGAGGCGCAGGTGTTTCGTTTGGCGCATTATGACCAAGTCACCAATTTACCCAATCGCATACTTTTTCTTGATCGTTTTGAGCAAGAGATAAAAAAGATGCGTCGAAGCGGTCACACCATCACCTTGATGTACTTGGACCTTGATCGATTTAAAGAAGTGAATGACACCTTAGGCCATGATATGGGCGATTTGTTGTTGAAAGAGACAGCGCAGCGCCTAGTAAGCTGTGTAAGAGCCTCAGACACCGTGGCGCGCATGGGAGGTGATGAGTTTACAGTCATTATTAATAACCTGGATGATCAAATCAGTGCTGAACGTATCGCACAAAAAATCCTGGATAAGATCACCGAACCGTTTAATCTTGGTGATGAATTAGTTTATATCACCACGAGCATCGGCATTAGCCTTTACCCCTTAGATGGTACTGAGGTGGATGTGTTGCTGAAAAATGCTGATCAGGCGATGTATGCTGCAAAAGAGCACGGTCGAAACCGGTATCACTATTTCACCTCATCCATGCAAGACGCAGCTTTGGTACGTATGCATTTAAGCGGTGATCTACGTAGTGCGCTCAAGGCTGATCAGTTCAGGCTCTATTACCAGCCAATCGTAAAGTTAACTACAGGAGATATTCATAAAGCAGAGGCTTTGATTCGTTGGCAACATCCGGTACGTGGCTTGGTCAGCCCCGCAGAGTTTATCCCGATTGCAGAAGATACGGGAATGATTATGGAGATAGGGGATTGGGTCTTTGCGGAAGCGGTGAATCAAGTAAGTAAATGGAGATTACATCACTCTGACTTTCAAATCAGCGTGAATAGGTCACCAGTGCAATTTAGAGCTAATGGTAAAAGCCATCTGAACTGGGTTAAGCATCTCAATACGCTTGGGCTGCCCGGTGATTGCATTGCAATAGAAATTACAGAAGGTTTATTGCTGGACGCCAGAGATGCGGTGATTAGTCAGCTTGATGCTTTTACGAAGGCTGGCATTCAAGTGGCAATCGATGATTTTGGTACTGGTTATTCATCATTGGCTTATCTCAGAAAGTTCGATATCGATTATGTGAAAATCGACCAATCTTTCACATCAAACATAAAAGCCGGATCAAGTGATATGGTGCTGTGCGAAGCGATTATTGTGATGGCGCATAAGCTTGGCAAGCAAGTGATAGCAGAAGGCATTGAAACTAAAGAGCAGTTGGACTTGCTAATTAAAGCCGACTGCGATTACGGTCAGGGGTATTTGTTCTCTAAACCTATCCCAGCTGACCAGTTCGAAAAGCTAGTTTGGCCAAAAAAACAGCGTTAATTAGAACGATCTTTTTCTTGGGGCAGGGGTGTAAGCTGTCTTTGATTCAATGTGCCTGAAAGTGATGCGACCATTATTTACATCATACGGTGATAGCTCTAAAGTCACTTTATCGCCAGCAAGAATGCGGATGTGGTTCTTCTTCATTTTGCCGCCAGTATAAGCAATCAATTTGTGACCGTTATCCAGCGTAACTCGATAGCGTGAGTCTGGTAATATTTCCATCACTACGCCATTCATTTCAATTAGTTCTTCTTTAGCCAATGCTGCTTCTCCAGTATTAAGTTGAGACCCAGTATGAAGCTGCAATCTCTTAGAGCTTGAAGCATGATAGAAACTTGGGAATAGTGAGGGGTGTGATAAATAAAACTGACCGCGAGGGCACTACCAATCGCAGACGAAGTATAGTCTTGCAAGCATGATTAATCAACTAATCATGCTTTATTAATGGGCAATTCCCCAGAATAAGACATTTTCTCGGCTTTTATTGAACTATATTAAGATAAAGCTTGACACTGTTGTTGTTTGTAAGTAAAAAGTCACTTAGGCGTTTGAATTTTTCAAATTTTGAGTCTGCAAGACAAATTAGATTTTAAAAACCCAAACTTTTAGGGTGCCCCCCTTTTTTGAAGCAGGAAGTAAGATATGGCAACAGGTATAGTAAAATGGTTTAATGATTCTAAAGGTTTCGGTTTCATTACTCCTGACGCAGGCGGTGACGATTTATTCGCACATTTCTCAGCAATCGTAGATAGCGGCTACAAAAGCTTAAAAGAAAATGAGCGCGTTACTTTTGAAGTGACAGATGGTCCTAAAGGCAAACAAGCTTCTAACATCCAGAAAGCTTAGTCACTAAGATTCCTTTAAAATGACCCTTAATCGGGTCATTTTTTTGCCTGTCAATTGTAAACTCAAGGCTTGGGTTAGCCTCTATGCAGGGTGTGGCGAATTTAATTGCCAAAAAATACTACGATTGCTCGTTCTCCTGTCATTCCAGCAACTTAGGTTGTGTATCCCCATCCATCCCACAGTGTTATCCACAGAAATTGTGGAATCAATCTATTTCAATTCCCTAATGCATGGTTAGATTGGGTCGTTAATATCAGTTCGACTAATATCATCTAGCATCGTCAAGTAGAGCAGCTCGACCTTGTCGCGCGCCCATGGGGTTTTTCGTAGAAATTTTAGACTTGAAGTAATACTTGGGTCATTACTGAAACAGCGTATAGGTATACGTGCAGCTAACTCAGCCCATCCGTAATGTGCGACCAACGTCGTTACAATCAACTCTAGCGTGATGCCATGCAAAGGGTTATTGTGTTGTTTAGGTGTGATGCTCATAAGTATGTTGAGGACTTGTAAGGGATGTATACAACAGATTCATTGTATATCGCTTAAAATAAAAAAGCCCCGCATTTCTGCAGGGCTTTTAGTATCTTGGCTCCTCGACCTGGGCTCGAACCAGGGACACAGGGATTAGCGTAACACTTGCCAACTTGGTACTAACAAAGTTAGCAAGTAATTTAAGGGTAGGTATAAACTAAACATCGTCATATTTTTGATGATTAAAGTGAGGCTTTCTATGCTCGGTCATGTGCTCGATATTTCAACTGAATTGACATGAATTACAGGAGAAGTATATGAAATGCCATTTGAGAACTATGATGCGCTTCCTGCTTACAACCTCGCTGGCGCTTTGTTTTGTTGGCTGTGCAGAAACGGTTAAGTCATCTGCCACAACGATTAACCCTCCAGCAGCCCAGATTACAGTGCTCTATGATGCGTTTAGCAAGAATCCAGCGCTACAAAAAGACTGGGGTTATGCAGCGTTAATTGAATATGGCGGCAAGCGTATATTATTTGATACCGGAGACAACCCAGAGATACTGGCACATAACGCCAAAACAATGAATGTTGATCTCTCTAAGCTGGATTTCGTGATTATGTCACACCGCCACGGCGACCATATGGGAGGCCTTACCTATCTGCTGAGCGTTAACCCTAAAGTGAAGATATACGCACCCAAAGAAAACTTTGGTGTATATGGTTTTTCTCTACCCAGCACCTTTTACCGTAAAGATACTTCGTTACCTCCAGAGCAACGCTATTACGATGGCAAGCCGCCTGAAATTATGAAATTTGGCACTGCTTGGCCTAGTGCTAATTTTGAGCTGATCGAGAAAACAACTGAGATTTCACCTGGTATACATTTGATATTCCAGATTTCAGATAAACCAACAACCATGGAATTAAGAGAACTTTCGCTGGCTATAGATACACCAGAAGGTGTCGTTCTGGTGGTTGGCTGTTCACACCCTGGCCTAGATAAAATAGTTAGCGCTGCAGCCATGATCAACCCGCACATTCATATGGTAACGGGAGGGGGGCATCTGGTGGTGGCGAAGGATGATGAAATCCAGCAGGTAGTCGCTACTCTCCACCATACGTTCAAGATAGATTTTGTTGCACCAAGTCACTGTACCGGAGAACTAGCTTTTACTGCATTTAAGCGTGCTTTTCAAGATCACTACATCTATGCAGGTCTAGGAACTACCATTCGCTTTAGTCGTAATCCATTGTCGATTTCGGCGGCCTATCAAAGCCAGCCTGTTATGGACGAAACGGATATTGAGTCTTATCGCAGATTTTTGACAAAGAGTGATGAAAACACTGTATTAGCAAGCAATGAAGTGGCAAGATAACAACAATCAGTAGTTTTAATATGAGGTTACTATTTAAAATAAAAAAGCCCCGCATTTCTGCAGGGCTTTTAGTATCTTGGCTCCTCGACCTGGGCTCGAACCAGGGACACACGGATTAACAGTCCGTTGCTCTACCGACTGAGCTATCGAGGAATCGGTGAAGGCGTGATAATACTGGCTAAGCGGCATTTGGTCAATCGTTAAGATAGAAAATTTAAGGGTAAATGTGTGAAAAAAAATAAAAAAATATTAATTGTTTTTGGGCTGTTAATTAGTGTGTTGATTCTGCTGCCTTTTTTGATTCCTGTGCAAACTTACTTACAGGAAGCAGAAAAGGTCGCAAGTGAGAAACTTGGCGTGCCAGTGACTATTGGCGGCGGTCATCTGGCATTTTTGCCTAGTCCACGGATTGTTTTGAAGGATATTTCTGTGGGTGAGCATCAAGAAGCGCAATTTGGACGCGTGGTAGCAATACCTACAATCAGCACTTTGTTTTCTGATACTAAGGTTATCGACATTAAAATTGCCAAGCCGGTTATTAAAAAAGCAGCCTTGGATATTGTCACAGCCTTAACTTCTAAGAAGTCTGAGGGTAATGAACCCTCGCCGGTTAATATTCACCACATTAATATTAATGATTTAGAGCTGCTATGGCCGGATGCTAAGTATCCGGTGTTGGATATTGAAGCAACACTTAAAGATGGCAGTCAGTTGGAATCAGCAATTGTAGAAACGAAGGATGGCAAAGTGAAGGCGAATGTAACGCCCAATGGAGATGAACAATTGATAGTGATCACTGCCAACAAATGGACGCTGCCAGTTGGCTTGCCTTTGTTAATCGATGATGCCAAGCTGGAGGCCCATTTAAAAGGCAGTCGTTTAGAAATTACCAACATTGATATAGCGCTTTATAAAGGGAAGTTAACTGGTGATGCGGTACTCACTTGGGGCAAAAGTTGGAAGGCGACAGGTAAGCTTAAAATAGATAATTTATCCGTTAAAGAACCAAGTGGCCTGGTGAGTAAGTCGGTTTATCTGAGCGGTAATTTATTAGGGAATGGTAAGTTCTCCGCAGTCGCTAAAGATGCAGGTAATTTAGCTGATAACCTGCGCGCTGATTTTAAATTTAAAGTGAGTGACGGGGTGTTGCATGGTTTGGATTTAGTGAAGGCCGCTAGCCTGTTGTTGAAACAAGGGCAGAGTGGTGGTGAAACGGAGTTTGATGCGTTTTCAGGCTTATTAAACGTAAGCGGTAAGCAATATCACTTACGTGACCTAAAAATCAGTTCTGGCTTGTTGTCTGCTGATGGACAAGTCAAAATAAGTCCTAAGGAAGAACTGGATGGCGTAGTAAATGTTGAAGTGAAAAACAGCATGAGTATGGCAGCCATTCCTTTAGAAGTATTGGGTACATTGAATGACCCTCTAGTCTTACCTTCCAGAACAGCATTAGCTGGGGCGGTTGCTGGCACCGCTATTTTAGGGCCTGGAGTAGGGACTGGCCTAGGGGTAAAGGCTGCTGGCTCATTAGATAAACTCAAGGGCCTTTTTGGTGGCGATGAATAGTCTAATTGCTGTGATGTAATCTAATAATCATGTAGAAAGCGGGCAGCAATGTTTAATATGTCGGTGCCATGGTGGGAGTTAGTGTTAAGGGGCTTGGTGGTTTATGCCTTCTTGATTGTATTACTGCGGCTGACGGGTAAACGGCAGATCGGCCAGCTTTCACCTTTTGATCTGGTGCTGCTACTTATCTTGTCCAATGCGGTACAGAATTCAATGAATGCTGGGGACAACTCACTGATTGGTGGTTTGATTTCAGCAACAACGCTGATTGCCGTTAATTATTTGATGGGTTTAGTTACTTTCAAGAGTAAGAAGGTCGAAGAATTCATTGAGGGTAGGCCGCAAGTGTTGATCCATCAAGGTGAGCTGTTTGAAGATGTAATGACGGATGCGAAATTGACTCGGCACGAGTTAGATTCTACTTTGCGGCAATCAGGCTACTTCGAGATTAAAGATATAAAGCTGGCGATACTTGAGAATAATGGCAATGTGACAGTGCAAGGTTACGATAAAAAACCCAGTAAATAAAAAAGGCCTTCTGAATGAAGGCCTTTTTTTATTACATCCATCTCCGTCTAGCTAAGTGCTTTTTCTATGCGGTCTAGTGCGTTACGCAGATTGTCCATTGAAGTCGCAAATGAGATGCGGAAGTAACCTTCAGCACCAAATGCAGAACCTGGCACTACAGCTACATCAAACTCTTCTAATAAGTACTCGGCCAGTGCCATGTCGGTTGCAGCTTTGATTTTGCCTGCTTTGTGTAAGGCTGTGATTGCTGCGCGTGCGTCTGGGAACGCATAGAACGCACCACCAGCCATTAAACAGCTTAAGCCTGGCATCGTGTTGAAGCGGTCTACTACGTATTTATGGCGCTCTTTAAAAGCAGTTACCATCGGTGTAATGCAATCCTGTGAACCTTCAAGTGCTGCTTGTGCCGCAACTTGCGAGATAGAGGTTGGGTTTGAAGTCGATTGTGACTGCAATATTTCCATTGCTTTGATGATGTAAGCGGGGCCTGCTGCGTAACCGATACGCCAGCCTGTCATCGAATAGGCTTTAGAGACGCCATTAAGCACGATACAGCGGTCTTTAAGACCAGGTGCAGCGTTGAGAATGTTGTAGAATTTATCACCAGTTAGATTGACATGCTCATACATATCATCAGTCGCCACCAATACATGTGGGTGTTTGAGCAACACTTCGCCTAAAGCTTTCAATTCATCCAGGCTATACACCGTTCCGGTTGGGTTGGATGGTGAATTAATCATGAATAGTTTGGTTTTCGGCGTGATGGCTGCTTCTAACTGCTGCGGTGTTAGCTTGAAACCTTGTTCGATGCCACACTCAATAATCACAGGGGTCGCTTCTGCAACCAACGCGATGTCAGCATACGATACCCAGTAAGGAGCTGGCACAATAACTTCGTCGCCTTTATTCAATACAGCTAAACATAAGTTGAATATCGTTTGTTTGCCGCCAACACCTACAATCACTTCATTGATTGCATAGTCAAAGCCATTTTCATTTTTGAATTTATTGACAATCGCTTTTCTCAGGCTGGGTATTCCAGCTACTGGCGTATATTTAGTAAAGCCGTTATCAATCGCCAGTTTGGCAGCATCTTTGATGTGTTGTGGTGTGTCAAAGTCAGGTTCACCAGCAGCTAAGCCAATAATAGGACGACCTTCAGCCTTGTATTTACCCGCTTTTGCGGTAATGGCAAGGGTGGGAGATTCTTTAATAGCTTGAACACGAATGGATAACACGGATGAGGGAGTAAGTGACTGCGATGATGACAAAATGTGCTTCCTTAAAACAATGCGTGATAACAAATTAGGCAAATGATTGAATAAACGTCATTTTACGCACAAAAATCGTGATTAGGAACAGTTCTGTAGGGATTAAACAGCAAACAAAAAGACCTCAGCTGTCAAAAAACTGAGGCCTCTTATAGTGTATCGCTACTTAAGCTATCATTCTTAGTCGCAACCAAGCATGTTCATGTACTTTTCTTCCAAACATACTGGCGATTGCAAGATTGATTTTGCAAAGCACTTAAGTATTATCTGTTAGCGTTAATAATTGACTTTGCTGTTAAAATTAAACGTTAAAATTTGATTGAAGAACAACGTGTTCGTTACTTTCCCCAATAGCAAATACCAGCTACATCAGCCTTTCCCGCCGGCAGGTGACCAGCCACAGGCGATTGAAAAACTCACGCAAGGGGTGAATGACGGACTCAAGTTTCAAACTTTACTGGGTGTAACGGGCTCTGGCAAAACCTACACAATGGCGAATGTCATTGCACGTATCGGCCGGCCGGCCATTGTAATGGCGCCGAATAAAACACTTGCAGCACAGTTATATAGTGAGTTCCGTGAGTTTTTTCCAAATAACTCGGTTGAGTATTTCGTTTCCTATTACGATTATTACCAACCGGAAGCTTACGTACCTTCACGTGATTTGTTCATCGAAAAAGACTCTAGCATAAATGAACACATTGAACAGATGCGCTTATCTGCGACTAAGGCATTATTAGAGCGCGAAGACAGCATCATCGTTGCCACAGTCTCGGCAATCTACGGTATTGGCGACCCGTCTGATTATCACGGCATGGTGTTGCATGTGACGCAGGGAGAGAAGATTGCCCAGCGCGATATGATTCAGCGCTTGGTTGGCATGCAATACGATAGAAATGAGTTTGATTTTTCTCGTGGTACCTTTAGGGTGCGTGGTGACGTGATTGACGTGTTTCCCGCTGAGAATAACGAGACTGCCGTGCGCATCTCAATGTTTGATGACGAGGTTGAGTCTATTACCTTATTTGACCCGCTGACTGGGCAGATTTTTAACAAGATCCCACGTTATACCGTCTACCCATCAAGTCATTATGTAACACCGCGCGAAACTACCATTAAAGCCATGGAGAAGATCAAGCATGAGCTTAAAGACCGCGTCGACTTTTACATCAAGACCAATAAATTAGTGGAAGCACAGCGTATTGAGCAGCGTACCCGTTTTGATTTGGAGATGCTTAATGAGATTGGCTTCTGTAAAGGCATCGAGAACTACTCGCGCCATTTGTCTGGACGTAACCCAGGTGACCCGCCGCCGACATTGATTGATTACCTGCCTGATAACGCGTTGATGATTATAGACGAGAGCCACGTCACTGTGCCACAAGTGGGCGCCATGTATAAAGGTGACCGTTCCCGTAAAGAGAATTTAGTCGATTACGGCTGGCGCTTGCCTTCTGCGCTGGATAACCGCCCGCTGAAGTTTGAAGAATTTGAAAATATTATGCGCCAGTGCGTATTCGTGTCCGCCACGCCGGCTGAATATGAAAACACCCATCAACAGCAAGTCGTAGAAATGATTGCACGACCAACTGGCCTGATAGACCCAGAGATCGTTGTTAAGCCTGCCGATACGCAAGTAGATGATTTGTTAGGTGAGATCAAGCTTCGTGTGGCAGTTGGCGAACGTGTGCTGGCAACCACGCTAACGAAACGCATGGCAGAAGACCTCACAGACTATTTAAGTGAGCATGGCGTGAAAGTACGTTATCTGCATAGTGATATTGATACCGTTGAACGCGTGGAAATTATTCGTGACTTAAGGTTAGGTGAGTTTGATGTATTAGTAGGAATTAACTTGCTGCGTGAAGGTCTAGATATTCCTGAGGTATCTTTGGTCGCTGTGCTGGATGCCGACAAAGAAGGCTTCTTGCGTTCAGAACGTTCGCTGATTCAAACGTCAGGCCGTGCCGCACGTAATTTAAATGGAAAAGTGATTTTTTACGCTAACCGCATTACACGCAGTATGAAACTGGCGATGGACGAGACTAGCCGTCGTCGCGGTGTACAAATGGCGTTTAACGAAGCTAATGGCATCGTACCTAAAGGTGTGAGCAAGAAAATTAAAGATATCATCGATGGCGTTTATGATAAAGATGAAGCTTTGCGTGAACGTAAGGCCATGCAAGATCAGGCTAGTTATGAGTCTTTAAGTGAAAAACAAATCGTTAAAGAAATGAAGCGTTTAGAAAAAGCCATGCACGACAGTGCGAAGAACTTGGAGTTTGAAAAAGCAGCCGATTACAGAGACCAACTTAAAAAGCTCAAAATCAAGTTCTTTGGCGCTGAATTGCCAGACATTATTTAATACAAAGCTTCAATATAGATAAATCAATACAAAATGATTGATTTAATGAATATAATTCGATTATTGATTGATTCTAAGCGCGCTTTTGTCTATAATCGCGCGCTTGCTTGATAGCGTTATTCAAGCAGCTTATTTTAGAGTAAGAATTTACAACCTTGTTACACCACAACGCATAGGTGGGTAACTTAAATCCAAAAGGAGTACTAATGCGACATTATGAAGTAGTTTTTATCGTCCATCCGGACCAAAGCGAGCAAGTACCTGCGATGATTGAGCGTTACCGTGCGCTAATCACCAGCAACGGCGGTGCAATTCACCGTTTAGAAGACTGGGGTCGTCGTCAACTTGCATATCCAATCCAAAAAATCCACAAAGCTCACTATGTGTTGATGAACATTGAATGTAATCAAACAGTGTTAGAAGAGCTTGAGCATGGCTTTAAGTTTAATGATGCTGTATTGCGTCATTTAACAATGGCAACTAAAACTGCAGTAACAGCACCAAGCCCAATGATGAAAGAAGAGAAATCTAAATCAGTATTGAGCCGTGATGCAGCGCCGGCAGCAGCTCCAGCCCCTAAGGCAGAGGCAGCAGCTTAAGTTATACAAGTGAATAAGCTGGAGTTACAAGCAGAAGTCGTGCAGATTGAGCCGCTTCGCTATACCCCAGCAGGCATACCGTTGTTAAGTGTTGTATTGCGTCATGTTTCAGAACAAATTGAAGCTGGCATGAAGCGCAAGGTGGAATGTGAAGTCAATGCAGTTGCCTTAGGTGACATAGCATTAAAAGGTTTAAAGCCCGGCACTCACATTAAAGCGGTTGGTTTTTTAGCCAAGCGCAGCCTTAAAAGCACACAACTGGTGATGCACATTAACCATATAGAGCATGTAAGCGATTAGCTTATATAAATTAAAGATTAAAGTTTAGGAGTTTATGATGGCAAGAGAAATGTACAAACGCCGCCGCTACTGCCGTTTTTCAGCAGAAGGCATCAAAGAAGTTGATTACAAAGATGTAGATCTATTAAAAGATTTCATCTCAGAAAACGCAAAGATTATTCCAGCACGTATGACGGGCACAAAAGCACGTTATCAACGTCAATTAACGTCTGCAGTTAAACGCGCACGTTTCTTGGCTTTGCTTCCATACACAGACAAACACCAATAATTAGGAGGCTACCATGCAAATTATTTTATTAGAAAAAGTAGGTAACCTAGGTAATTTAGGTGACGTAGTTAAAGTTAAAGATGGTTTCGGCCGTAACTTTTTGATTCCACAAGGCAAAGCTAAACGCGCGACTGAAGCGAACAAAGCTGAATTTGCTGCACGCCGTGTAGAGTTAGAAAAACAACAAGCTGCGATCTTAGTTGCTGCGCAAGCACGCGGTGAGAAATTGGCTGCATTTGTAGTAACAGTGGCACAAAAAGCTGGTGTTGATGGTCGCTTATTTGGTTCTGTGACTAACGGCGACGTTGCTGAAGCATTAGTTGCACAAGGTTTTGAAGTAGTTAAAGCTGAAGTGCGCATGCCAAATGGTCCATTGAAAGCAATTGGTGACCATGCTGTAACAGTTGCATTGCATCACGATGTAGTAGTTGATATCACAGTTTCTGTAGTTGCTGAAGCTGCTTAGTTTTCAACTCAAGAAATAAATAAAAAAGGCTACTTCGGTAGCCTTTTTTATTGCGCTATAATCGCGTCATGGCAGATGATCAACTAGACGCACTCAAAATTCCTCCCCACTCGGTAGAAGCCGAGCAATCCGTCATCGGCGGGTTACTACTAGAAAATGAAGCATTAGATAAAGTCGCGGATATCCTAAGTGCGCAAGACTTTTATCGTCATGACCATAAAGCGATATTTCAACATATTGCCAAACTCATCGAGCACAATAAACCTGCCGATATCGTTACCGTTGCAGAATCACTAGAAAATAATGCCGAGCTTTCTGGCGTGGGTGGTATTGCCTACTTAGGAGCATTGGCGCAAAGCACACCAACCGCTGCCAATATCAGGCGCTATGCAGAAATCGTGCGTGAGCGCGCCGTGATGAGGCAGCTTGTTGTTGTAGGCTCAGGTATTGCAGAAAGCGCGTACGCACCGAATGGTCGCGATGCACAACAGTTATTAGATGAAGCTGAAGCAAAGATTTTCCAGATTGCAGAGGGCGGTAAACGCAGTACAGAAGGCTTTGTCGATATTAAGATACTGTTGCCGCAAGTGGCTGACCGCATCGATCAATTATTCTCTCGTGACAATCCATCGGATGTTACCGGTATCCCAACTGGTTTCAGCGATTTAGATTCGATGACCTCTGGCTTACAAGGCGGTGATTTAATCATTGTCGCAGGGCGTCCATCGATGGGTAAAACTGCATTCTCACTCAACATTGCGGAAAACGTGGCATTAGATAGTGGTCTACCAGTCGCTGTGTTCTCCATGGAGATGGCTGGCACACAATTAGCGATGCGTATGATCGGCTCGGTAGGGCGCTTAGACCAGCATCGCATGCGTACCGGAAAACTAGAAGATGAAGACTGGGAACGCTTAACGACTGCGCTAGGTAGGTTGAACGAAGCGCCTATCTTTATTGATGAGGGTGCAGGCTTAAGCTCGTTCGATGTGCGCGCCAGAGCGCGTAGGCTACATCGTCAGTGTGGCAAGCTGGGTTTGATTGTCATCGATTACTTGCAGTTGATGTCTGCGCCGGCAGGTCGTTCTGGCGAGAACCGCGCTACCGAGATTTCAGAGATTTCACGTTCGTTAAAAGCATTAGCCAAAGAGCTGGATGTACCAGTAATTGCACTTTCTCAGCTTAACCGTTCCGTGGAAACACGCCCAGACAAACGTCCTGTAATGAGTGACTTACGAGAGTCTGGCGCGATTGAGCAAGATGCGGACGTCATCCTGTTCATCTACCGCGATGAAGTATATAACCCAGACAGTACAGATAAAGGTACCGCAGAGATTATTATTGGTAAGCAGCGTAACGGCCCAATTGGACGCGTGCGATTGACGTTCCTAGGTCAACACACACGCTTCGAGAATTTTGCAGGTAGCGGCCACATGGCTGATAACTATTAGTTGTTGAGAAAGATTAAGTTTTAATTTACGTTTATATGCGTCCAATTCAGGCCACCATCCACCGCACCGCACTCGAACATAACCTCAACGTGGTAAAACAGCACGCACCGCATTCAAAAGTCATGGCGGTCGTGAAGGCTAATGGCTATGGGCACGGCTTGATCAACGTCGCGCATGGCCTTAAAGCTGCTGATGGTTTTGCGGTATTGGGTTTGAACGAGGCCATTGATTTGCGGGAAGCTGGTTTTAGCCAAACCATATTGTTGCTGGAAGGGGTGTTTAATCAGCAAGAGCTTAATATTGCGGCTAGTTTTACCGTTGATATTGTGGTGCATTCTCTGCCGCAGATTGAGATGCTGGAATCCGCTCAATTGGCAAGGCCGTTGTATGTGCACCTCAAAATGAATACTGGCATGAACCGCTTAGGCTTTACGCCTAGTGAGTTTTCAACCATATTTAACCGCCTTAAAGCTTGCAAAAATGTTCGTGAAATCATTCTAATGACGCATTTTGCCACAGCTGACGAAGCGCTGGGTATTGAAGCGCCATTGCAACTATTCCAAAAAACGATACAAGGCTTAAACAAGCCGATTTCTTTGGCCAACTCGGCAACCATCTTACGTTACCCACAAGCACATACGGATTGGGTGAGACCAGGCATCATGCTGTACGGTGCATCGCCAGTGAGTGAAACACCAGCATCGACATTCAATTTGAAGCCAGCGATGGAACTCACCAGTGAGATTATCGGCGTGCAAACCATTCAAAGCGGTGAAAGCGTAGGCTATGGTCATCGTTTCACAGCCGCCAAAACTACCCGCATAGGCATCGTGGCTTGTGGTTACGCAGATGGTTATCCTCGACATGCGCCGAATGGCACACCAATCGCTGTAAATAACAAGCTGACACATACCATCGGCCGTGTTTCTATGGACATGCTGTATGTCGATATTACAGATGTGCCAGAAGCCAATATCGGCGCGCCTGTCGAGCTATGGGGCTCACATGTTTCTGTAGACGCAGTAGCTGAAGAATCCGGCACGGTTGGTTATGAATTGTTGTGTGCGCTAGCACCTAGAGTGCCTATGAAAGTGATTGATGGCGAAGGCTAAAACAATTTATACCTGCACAGAATGTGGTGGCGTCGAACCTAAATGGCAAGGCCAGTGCCCGAGCTGTCAAGCATGGAATACCTTGGTTGAAACGATTGCAGAAAATGCTAGCGCGGGCACAATAGCAAGTCGCTATGCCCCTTTAGCTGAAACTGCAGGGTTGCAAAAACTTGCTGAGGTTGAAGCTGCTGAAGTCCCCCGCCAGCCAACGGGTGTCAGTGAGTTTGATCGTGTGCTTGGCGGCGGCTTGGTTCCAGGTGGTGTGGTGTTGATTGGTGGCGACCCTGGCATCGGTAAGTCTACTTTATTACTACAAACACTGTGCCATATTGGCAATGCACGCAAAGCCGTTTATGTGAGCGGTGAAGAGTCTCCCCAACAAATAGCTATGCGTGCCAGACGCCTTGGTTTGGATGCTAGCCCTATCTCTTTGTTGGCTGAAATCAACCTAGAAAAAATCATCAGTACCTTACAAAAGCATAAACCTGATATTGCAGTCATTGACTCGATTCAAACCGTTTATTCAGAAGCGCTGCAATCGGCGCCCGGCTCGGTCGCACAGGTGCGTGAGTGCTCGGCACAGCTAACGAGACTAGCCAAACAAGCGGGGATTACGGTGATATTAGTCGGCCACGTGACTAAGGAAGGCTCACTAGCTGGCCCGCGTGTACTTGAACATATTGTTGATACCGTGCTCTATTTTGAAGGTGACCAGAATTCTAGCTTTCGTTTGATTCGTGCTTTCAAGAACCGTTTTGGTGCTGTGAATGAGCTTGGAGTATTCGCGATGACTGAAAAAGGCCTGCGTGAAGTCACAAATCCATCTGCTTTGTTTTTGTCGCACCATAGCGAACAGGTAGCAGGGTCTTGCATCACCGTCACTATGGAAGGTACGCGGCCATTATTGATTGAGATTCAAGCATTGGTAGATGAAGCACATGCGCCTAATCCTAAACGCCTTTGTGTTGGGTTGGAGCAGAACCGATTAGCCATGTTATTAGCAGTATTACATCGCCATGCGGGTGTGGCCTGTTTTGATCAAGATGTGTTTATCAACGCAGTAGGTGGCGTTAAAATTGGTGAGCCAGCAGTAGATTTGGCAGTTATATTATCAATCGTTTCTTCTTTAAGAAACAAACCATTAGATAATAAACTTATTGTATTTGGTGAAGTTGGATTGGCAGGAGAAGTGCGCCCGGTACAACGTGGGCAAGAGCGTTTAAAAGAAGCCGCTAAACTTGGTTTCATCAAAGCAATCGTGCCTAAAGCCAACGCCCCTAAACAAAAAATCGCAGGGTTGGAAGTAATTGCCGTTGAGCGGCTGGACCAAGCTCTAGCTCAAGTTAGAAATGCCTAAGCCAGGTTGTTGAAAATCAAATTAGCGCAATTCAAGCCGCTTCTCACCGCACCTTCAATCGTAGAAGGATAGTCTGCATAAGTGTAATCACCCGCTAAAAACAACTTAGGTTGCAGTGTTTTATTAGTAGGCCTTGCTAAATCGGGTGTACTGGTGAAGGTGGCGCGTTTCTCGGCAATCACTTTATGCCATAAGGGCTTTGTAAGTTGTGGGAACGCTTGATAAAGTTCTTTAGCAACTCTTAATGCCAATTCATCTTGGCTCAAATGCTGATGTTTACCTTCAGCGCTAATAATTACCGCAATCAAACCATTTTGGCCGCAGAGTTGGCCTCGATCAAATACCCATTGCCCCAGCATGCCAGTAAGGCCAGTCATGACTTTAGGCAGTTTGGTTTCCGGTGGGTATTGTAAGTAGACGGTATAAATAGGCTGGTAGCTATAAGTTTGCGTTTGTTCAACTGCATGCTTTAGCTTAGGAATATCTTCCAATAGCTTATCGACGCGTGCCGGGGACAATGCCACTACTACGTGGCTGAAAGAATATTTACCATCCCGGGTTTCTAAATTGAAGCCATCGTTCTCTATTTGCACGCTACGAATGCGCTTATTCAGGCGTATTGCGCTGCCTTTAGATTGTATATATTGGGCGACTGGTTGAGAGAGCACCTGTGACAAATCTAACCGTGGTAATAAAAAATCGCTATTCTTTTTGTTGGCAGCAAACTTATCACCCGAGAAACTATCTTTAAGCACATTCAGGAAAGTGCGCGTACTGGCAATCTCTATTGGTGTATTAAGAGCGGCCAAACATAGCGGCTCCCACAGCATTTTAATTAGCCTGGTTGATTGTTGTTGCTCAATTAGAAACAGCTCTAGTGGCGTATCTCTTACTAGCTGGTATTCCGAGCCTTTAAGGCGGTGCACAAACTTTATGGCAGCTATTTGCTCAGTAAAGTCCAAGCCTTTACAACTTAACAGTCCTACTAAAGTATTGAGTGGGGCAGGTAAGTAATGCGCTGATTTCAGAGAGAAGACTGACTGTGCTGATTTGGATTGCATATTGATTTGCAATGGTATGCGCATGAATGCTTTTTTCTCATCCACACCGACTTTGCGCAACAAAGCTAAAGTCTCGCGATACGCGCCCAATAAAATATGCTGTCCATTATCAAGTAGGTGCATCTGGTCATTATTTTCAACCACTACTGTTCGTGCACGGCCACCTAACTGTGAACTAGATTCAAATAATGTGACCTGTATGCCACGATCGACCAGAGCTGCAGCCGCACTCAACCCGGCACAACCGCCGCCAATGACTGCCACATGGATATTTTTCATATTCATAGATAGACCTTAAAGATTCTTAACCCAGACTTGAAAAGCCAACCAGAACTTACGCAGTGCACCTAATGAAGTGCGTGCGTTCAATACTTTTTCTGCACCGTCAGCCTGAATTTCACGGAGCAGTGTCCGATAAATTGCCGTCATCATTAAACCAACGCGTTGGTTTTTGCGGTCTTCATCAGGCAATTCATGTAGGGCACGGTCATAATAACTCTCGGCGCGCTGGATTTGATGCTCTAGCAGTTTCTTAACAGACTCTGATTCACGACTGTGCAGGATGTCTTCTTCCGTGACATTGAACGTAGCAAGATCTTCTAAAGGCAAGTAAATACGGTTGCGTCGCGCGTCTTCACCGACATCACGGATAATATTGGTGAGTTGAAAAGCCATGCCCAGATCATCTGCAAACTTGAGTGTCTTGCGATTACTAAAGCCAAATATCTGTGCGGACAGCAGGCCAACTACACTGGCAACACGGTAGCAATACAGTTGTAGTTGTTTGAAGTCTTCATAGCGGTTGAAATTGAGATCCATCTCCATGCCATCGATGATTTCAATAAAATGCTCAGCTTTAAGATCGAAAGTTTTAACGTGGGGTAGTAGTGCTTTAGTTACCGGGTGTATAGGTTTGCTTAGATACAAGTTTTCTATTTCGCTGCGCCACCAGCTCAATTTAACCTGTGCTACCTGCAGCTCGGTACATTCATCCGCAATGTCATCTACTTCACGACAGAATGCGTAGAGGGCGGTGATTGCCTCACGTTTCTGCTTAGGTAAAAACATGAAGCTGTAATAGAAACTAGACCCGCTTTTTGCGGTTTTTTGTTGGCAGTATTGCTGTGGCGTCATTCTTATCGTTATATCCTAAACAGTGCCTTTAAAAACATCAGAGACCAATCCCACTGATTCAGCGTTGGTCTATGCTCAAATATATCACCATTCGCCTTGTTAATCTTGCTAATGATGCGTTCGCCGCCGGCAATAATCATGCGCATTTCAAAGCCGATGCGCCCGGTTAATATGCGCCCCAACGGTTTACCAGCTTGTAATAGCGCACTAACCCGTTGCAGATTGAACTGCATGAATTGTTGCCATCTTTCATCAACCACTTGATTTTTAATCTGTTGTTCGGCAATACCAAACACGATCATTTCATCCTGGCACATGTAGATACGCTGTTTACCATCATTTTTTTGAAAATCGATTGCAATGTCTTGTAAAAAATTGATGATTTGTAAGGCGCTACAAATGTTATCGGATAGCTGAATATTGTGAGGCGTAGATTTTCCGTATAAATGTAGTAGCAGCCTGCCAATTGGGTTGGCGGAACGCTCACAGTAGTCCAACACCTCGCCGTAATTGGCATAACGCGTTTTAATCACATCTTGGCTGAATGCGTCTATCAAGTCATAGAATGGTTTAAATGGTAGCTTCCATTCCCCTATCATTTGACCTAAGGCGCTAAAGAAAGCGGTTTGTGGTTTGATGTAGCCACGTAATAAATCAAGTTCATCGCGGAAACCATTAAGCAAATTTAAGCGAGCCTCAATAGACAGTTCACCTTCATCAGCAAAGTCATCTGCCTGCCTGGCAAAGCTATAAATTAAACCAATGGGTTTACGTAAATGGCTAGGTAGAAGAACCGAGGCAACAGGAAAATTTTCGTAGTGGCTATTTGCTAAGGTCAAGCTTTCATTGGTGATGGTCTGTGTATTAGCCATTGGTTCTGATTGAGATGCATGCGTCATGGCGTGAGTATGCCACAAATTTCCGTGATTTTTTTTGACAAAAAGTTAAGTAGAGATGAATCTTGTTTAACTTAATCATATGCAAAATATCACCAGCAGAGCTCAGGTTTGTTAAAATGAAACGTCATTCTATTATTGGAAGTATTTTATGTTGGCAATCATTGGCGGTACAGGCTTAACACAATTAGATAACCTGAATATTACCAAGCGAGTCATTGTGCGTACCCCTTATGGTGAACCATCGCAGCCATTGATATTTGGCGAGATAGCAGGGCGTGAAGTGATTTTCCTGGCACGTCATGGCAATGGTCATACTATTCCACCGCACGAGGTGAATTACCGCGCCAATATTTCAGCTTTGCATTTGCAAGGCGTCACGGAGATTGCAGCTATTGCTACCGTCGGTGGCATTCATCCTGACTTAGGGCCTGGCGTCATTGCAATACCGCATCAAATTATTGACTACACCCATGGCCGAAAAAATACATTCCATGACGGTGTAGAACTACCGGTGAAGCATATTGATTTCACAAACCCATACTGCCCAGATCTGCGTGAAAAATGGATGCGTGCTGCCGCGGCTGCAGGCGAACCACTGATTGACCACGGTGTCTACGCTACAACACAAGGACCACGCTTGGAAACCGCCGCTGAAATAGATCGTTTAGAGCGTGATGGCGCCACTATGGTAGGGATGACCGGCATGCCAGAAGCTGCACTTGCCCGCGAATTAGGCATTAGCTATGCGGCGGCTTGCCCGGTGGCTAACCATGCCGCAGGACGTGGCAGTAGTGCGAATGGCATCCAATATGAAGATGTGATGTTTCAGTTGAATCAAACTATGGTAAAAATGCGCAATATCATCGCGCAGCTAGTTAAGCAAAATTAGGAGTCAATCATATGGCGATTAAAACTGTTTTACGCATGGGAGATCCACTGTTGTTAGTACCAGCAGAGCCTGTTGAATGGTTTGATACACCAGAACTCCATGCTTTAATTCAAGATATGGAAGACACCATGCTGCACATGAATGGTGCTGGCATTGCCGCACCACAAATAGGTGTGAGCTTGCGCGTGGTGATTTTCGGACAAAAAGAAGAAAATACTGATAAAAACCCAAGATACCCAGATGCAGACGCAGTGCCTTATACAGTATTAATCAACCCGTTAATCGCACCTGTGAATCAAGAGCAAGAAGAAGACTGGGAAGGGTGCTTATCCGTGCCTGGCATGCGTGGCATCGTCCCGCGCTACACGCGCCTGCACTACACTGGCTTCGATCAATATGGTAACGAGATCGACAGATTGGTCAGTGGTTTCCATGCGCGGGTAGTTCAGCATGAATGTGATCATTTAGATGGCATCTTATATCCGATGCGGATCAATGACTTAAGAAATTTTGGCTATACAGACGTATTTTTTCCTGATCAGGATATTCAAGATGACTAATTTTTTGCTATAATCTCGTTTTATTCGGAAGAGTGGCAGAGCGGTTTAATGCTACAGTCTTGAAAACTGTCGTGGGTTCACGCCCACCGTGAGTTCGAATCTCACCTCTTCCGCCAGATTGTTCAATGCCGCTTAATTCAGCGGCATTTTTATGAATTATCAGTTTAAGGACTAAAAATGAGTCAAATCCAAATCGATCACAACCCATCAGATGAGAAATTGAAGCAATTAGGCGTTTCTAGCTGGTCTATCTGGGATTGCGCACCATCTAAATTCCCATTAGATTTCGGCATGACAGAAAGCGCATACGTGCTTGAAGGCGAATTCACAGTAACACCACAAGGCGGCGAAAAAGTCACAATTAAAGCTGGCGATTTCGTTGTGTTTCCAAAAGGCTTAAAAAGCCAATGGGAAGTGGTTAAACAATTGAAAAAGCATTACAAACACAGCTAGTCTGAATATATTGCTTTAGGGCAATATTAAGTTTTACAATAAGCCTTGATTCTTCAAGGCTTTTTTTGTTGCCTATCATCCTGATGTCATGTGGTGATAAACGATATTTTAGGAGTGTTCATCATGAGTAAAATTATTGTAGAAAAACCAAGTACGGAGAAGTTGGCGTCCTTAGGCGTTACGCGCTGGCCAACCTGGTCTAAAGAGGTGTCTCAATTCCCATGGAGCTTTGGTACGCAAGAAATTGCTTACATTCTAGAGGGGGAAGTCACCATTACCCCTAATGATGGCAGTGCCGCAGTGAGTTTTCAGGCCGGTGATTTAGTGACGTTTCCAGCCGGATTGTCGTGTACTTGGAATGTTAAAAAGGCATTGCGTAAGCATTATCAGCTAGGCTGATTTAATAGCTAGATTTCAGCAATCAGCGATTCTTGTAGCGTTTTAATACGCTCCGCATCCAGCTTTTGGCCTTTTTTCCCTGAAATCAAGAAGGTGTCCTCAGCACGATTACCTAAAGTATTGATTTTTGCATTGTGTAGGTCAATTTCGTGCACTAAGAACTTGTACGCCAAAGTCGCCAACAAGCCCGGCCGGTCATTCGCAACGATTTCAAGCTTGTGATTATTGTTACCTGCTTCTTCAGTAATTGTGACCTGTGCTTGAATCGGCATATGCTTCACTTGGCGACTGATGCGTCCTTTCAGCGGTGACTCCAGCAAACTATCCCCATCAAGTTTTTGAGTGAGCTCAACCTCAATAAATTTCAACAAGCCGCTATAACTTACAGACTTACCCGATTCATCCAGAATAATAAAGCTATCCAAGGCGTAGCCATGGTCGGTGGTATAGATTTTAGCTTCTACGATGTTGTAACCCATGCGATCAAAGAAGTTGCAGATACGTGCGAACAAGTCAATTCGATCTTTGGTATAGATCATCACCTGAATGCCATCGCCATTGGAGCTTAACTTTGCTCGAACGATGGGCTTGGGTGTATTGAGATGTGGTGTTAATAAACGACTATGCCATGCAATCTCATCGCTCTCATGGCGCAGAAAGTATTGGTCACCAAAACTAGCCCACAGATGCGCATAGGCTGGAGCACTCAGGTCATACACGTTCAGCTTAGTTGCTGCCTCAGCTTGGCGCGATGTAATAACTTGTTGAGTCTGCAGTGTTTGGTGAGCCAATGCATGCTTGGTTGCATAGAATAAATTCTCTAATAAGCGCGCTTTCCATGCGTTCCACACCGCTGGACTGGTGCCTCGTATATCCGCAACTGTCAGCAAATACAGCGCAATCAGTCTACGTTCATTTTGTACAAACTGAGCAAACGATTCGATCACTTGCGGATCAGATAAATCGGATTTTTGTGCGGTTGATGACATCTTCAAATGCGCTTCTACCAACCACGCAACAAGACGGCTATCCTCCTTGGGTAGGTTGTGCAACCTGCAAAAACGGTTTGCATCTATGGTGCCAAGTGTAGAGTGGTCGCCACCGCGGCCTTTGGCGATATCATGGAATAGGGCAGCCAGGTACAACAAATGCGGCTTATCAAACTCTTCAAATAGCTGACTACATAGTGGAAACTCATGTTTGAGTTCTGGTTTGGCAAAACGTCTCAAATTCGCCAGTACATTCAGAATGTGTTCATCGACGGTGTAGACATGAAATAAGTCATGCTGCATCTGCCCGACAATCTTGCCAAAGGCTGGTATGTAACTGCCTAAAATGCCGTAGCGGTTCATAGCACGCAGGGCGTGGTTTACACCATTCGGCTGCGATAATATTTCAATAAATCGTTTTTTATTATGCTGGTTGTGTCTGAAATCACGATTCACCAAGGTCTTTACACGCTGCATGCTGCGCAAAAGCGTTGCGCCCATGCCGGTTAATTCGGGGTGTTGTTGTAGCAGTAAAAATGCTTCTAGTATGGCGGCTGGGTGTTTTTGCAGTAAGCCGGCTGTTTTGGCTTCAAGCATCTGATCGTGGGCTTCAAAACGTGCGTTGACAGGCTTAATGACAGGAGGTGAAGCTGACAATATTTGCTGTAAGGACTTAAGTAGAATTTCATTGATGAGTTCTACGAATTTCACACTTCGGTAGTAACTTTGCATCAATTGTTCACTGGCACGTTTACGTGAAGTATTGACGTAGCCCAAGTTTGCAGCGAGTTCATTTTGGAAGTCAAACAGCAGGCGATCTTCACGGCGACCGCTCAAAAAATGCAAGCGGATACGTAGTAGCTGTAACTTCTGCTCATGGTGCCTGATTTTGCGCGCTTCTAACTCAGAGATGATGTTTTGTTTCTTCAGTACTGTCCAGGCGCTGCCATCGATTTTTTCAGAACCGTCACGCATTTGTAGGCTGCGGGATATCCATTGAATCATGTGCAAATCACGCAATCCGCCGGGGCTTTCTTTGATGTTGGGCTCTAAGTTATAAGCAGTGTCATTGAATTTTGCGTGCCGATTATCTTGCTCTTTGAGTTTTGCAGTGAAAAAAGCGGGCACATCTATGGATGCTTGAACATCATGCAGGAATTGTTGATACAGTGCCAAATCACCTTTGAGTAAGCGTGATTCAATAAGGTTAGTCTGTATGGTGACATCTTTTTGTGCCTCAGCAATACATTCACTTAAACTGCGTACGCTGTGGCCAACATTCAAGCCTATGTCCCACAATAAGCCAATCAGCGCTTCAATATTACGATTAAGGCTGGTTATATCGTTAGGGTTCTCTGGAATAAGAATGAGTAAATCAATATCAGAGTAAGGATACTGTTCACCACGCCCATACCCCCCCACTGCAATTAGGCAGCATGACGAATCAATGTTCGCCTCCGCCCATATCGCAGTCAGAAGGCCATCTATGAATTTACAATGCTGTTTAAAGAGACGCGCAGTATTCGCATGACCAGAGAAGTCTGCTTTAAGCGTCGAAAATCCATCCTTAACATGCTGCCGCCAAAAGGAAATTCTCTCTTTTTCTGTTAGATTATCAGCAAGATTTTGCACTGAATTACGCGCCTGTAAATCTGTTTTAAGCGGCTTGAATAAAACTCGGCGGAGGTGGTGAGCCGCTCGATAATGTCATCACTTCGTAGCCTATGTCAGTCACCAAAATGGTATGTTCCCACTGCGCAGATAGGCTACGGTCTTTGGTGACGATCGTCCAACCGTCGGGCATCTGACGAATATCGCGCTTACCAGCGTTGATCATAGGTTCAATCGTAAACATCATGCCTGTTTGCAACTTAAGCCCCATGCCTGGTTTGCCATAGTGCAGCACTTGTGGTTCTTCATGAAACACTTTGCCGATACCATGTCCGCAGAATTCACGTACGACGCTGTAGCCACTTTTTTCAGCAAAAGTTTGAATGGCATAGCCAATATCACCTAATGTAGCACCTGGCTTCACCTTATCAATACCAATCCACATGGCTTGATAGGTGATGTCGCACAAGCGCTTAGCTTGAATAGATGGCGCCCCAACGTAATACATACGACTGGTGTCGCCGTGATAACCATCTTTGATGACGGTGACGTCGATATTCACAATGTCACCATTTTTTAATACGCGGTCACCCGGAACACCATGGCAGATTTGCTGGTTCACTGAGGTGCAAATCGATTTAGGGTAGGGCGTGTGACCATCTGGCGCATAATTTAATGGTGCCGGAATCGCTTGTTGCACATCCACGATATAATCGTGACATAGCTTGTCTAACTGATCAGTGGTCACGCCGTGCACTACGTGTGGGGTAATGAAATCAAGCACTTCAGACGCAAGCTTGCCTGCGATGCGCATTTTTTCAATATCTTGTTGGTTTTTGATTGTGATTGCCATAACGCTTTGATAAATAAGGTCAGTATTGAGTTAAATCAACGAATGGTGTATTATACGCGGCGTTTCAAGCTTATCGCTATGGAAATTCATGGGGATAAGCTAAAACAGTGTTGTATAACCGCGCTAAATATAAAGTTTAACGCAAAAATCTTTGCACAGCCCCGTACAGGGTGTCTAATTCGTTAGATGTTGTTGGGCTTGTGTGATTTTAACCCTTACATGGAGTATTAAAATGTCTGTCACCATGCGTCAAATGCTGGAAGCTGGAGTTCACTTCGGCCATCAAACTCGTTACTGGAATCCAAAAATGGCACCGTTCATTTTCGGCGATCGTAACAAGATTCATATCGTAAACCTTGAAAAAACTCTCCCAATGTTTGAAGATGCACTTAAACACGTGCGTACATTGGCTGCAAACAAGGGTCGTATTTTATTCGTAGGTACTAAGCGCCAAGCGCGCGACATCGTTAAAGAAGAAGCGACTCGTGCAGGTTGTGCTTACGTAAACCACCGTTGGTTAGGCGGCATGCTAACTAACTTCAAAACAGTTAAACAATCTATCAAACGTCTAACAGACTACGAAACAATGTTGCAAGATGGTAGCTTGGACAAGTTCGGTAAAAAAGAAGCACTTGGCTACAAACGTGAAGTTGAAAAATTGGAGCGCTCTATCGGCGGTATCAAGGAAATGGGCGGCTTGCCAGACGCGATTTTCATCATTGACGTTGGTCATGAAAGCGGCGCAATTACTGAAGCTGCTAAATTAGGCATTCCAGTGATTGGCGTTGTTGATACAAACAACTCTCCAGACGGCGTTGCTTATGTAATTCCTGGTAACGATGACTCAAGTCGTGCAATTCGTTTGTACGCTCGTGGTATTGCGGATGCGGTTTTAGAAGGCCGTAGCTCTGTAATCTCTGAGATCGTTAAATCAGCAAGCGAAGAATTCGTAGAAGTTACTGAAGCTGCTGCAGAGTAATAGGTTCTATCTTAAAAGGGGCTTAGTGCCCCTTTTTAATTTTAGATCTTCTATATTCAATAAACATTAAAAATCAATAAATTAAACTATAAATCTAATGTGATTTATAGTAATTAAGGAGCTTAAAATGGCTGAAATTACCGCAAGCATGGTAAAAGAATTACGTGAGCGCACTGACGCACCAATGATGGATTGCAAAAAAGCGCTGACAGAAGCTGAAGGCGACATGACGCGTGCAGAAGAGATCCTACGCGTTCGCTTCGGCAACAAAGCAAGCAAAGCAGCAGGCCGTGTAGCCGCTGAAGGTACGGTAGGCGTAAGCATTAGTGCAGACGGCAAATCTGGAGCGATGATTGAAGTTAATTCAGAAACTGATTTCTGTGCAAAAAACGAAGACTTCTTGAAATTCGTGAACGAATTAGCAACGGTAGTTGCTGCTAACTCTCCAGCTAATATCGAGGCTGTAGCTGCATTGCCAATGAATGGTGCAACTGTTGAAGAAACGCGTGCACAATTGGTTGGTAAAATCGGCGAAAACATCACACCACGTCGTTTTGTGCGTCCAACAGTACAAGGTAAATTAGTAAGTTACATTCACGGTAGCAAAATCGGTGTCTTAGTTGATTTGGTTGGCGGTGACGAAGCTTTAGCTAAAGATATCGCAATGCACATCGCTGCAGCAAAACCAAAATCATTGGATGCTAGCGGTGTGGATGCCAGTTTGATTGAAACAGAACGTCGTGTTGCGATTGAAAAAGCAAAAGAAGCTGGGAAACCAGAAGCGATGTTAGAAAAGATTGCTGAAGGCACTGTGCAAAAATTCCTGAAAGAAGTAACTTTGCTAAGCCAAACTTTTGTTAAAGATGACAAATTGACCATCGAGCAGTTGCTTAAATCAAAAGGCGCTTCAGTAGCTTCATTCACGATGTATACAGTCGGTGAAGGCATTGAAAAAGCAGTGGTTGATTACGCAGCAGAAGTTGCAGCAGCAGCAAAAGTTTAGTAACAATCATATAGTTAGCCTGATTGGCTGACTAAGTTAAAAATGGATTAAGCAAATCGCTTAGTCCATTTTTTTTAAACATAAATATAGACTTTTTTAAGCTTATTTTTGTCATAAATAGTGGTTTTTATGCTTAAATAAGCAAACTTAAAAATTGAGGAATACTATGGCCGCACCTGCCTATAAGCGCATCTTACTTAAACTTTCTGGCGAGGCTTTAATGGGTGACGATGCCTATGGCATCAATCGTGTCACCATTACCCGCATTGTGAATGAAATAAAAGAAGTAGTAGATTTAGGTGTACAAGTAGCAGTAGTCATTGGTGGGGGCAATATTTTCCGTGGTGTTGCACCTGCAGCGGAGGGCATGGATAGAGCTACAGCCGACTATATGGGCATGCTGGCCACAGTGATGAACGCTATGGCATTGCAAGACGCCATGAAAAATGCCGGTTTAAATGCACGAGTACAATCAGCGCTGAGCATTGAGCAAGTAGCTGAGCCTTATATTCGTGGTAAAGCGATTCGTTATTTAGAAGAAGGTCGTGTGGTGATTTTTGGTGCTGGTACAGGCAACCCATTCTTTACCACAGATACTGCGGCAGCATTACGGGGCATGGAAATGAATGCCGATATTGTGATTAAAGCTACTAAGGTTGATGGTGTTTATACAGATGACCCAAAAACTAATCCTGAAGCCATGCGCTATAAGACCATCACCTTTGATGAGGCGATTATCAAGAACCTCAAGGTGATGGATGCAACGGCGCTAACACTGTGCCGCGATCAAAAATTACCCATTTCAGTGTTCAGTATATTTAAACAGGGTGCACTTAAAAAAGTAGTCATGGGTGAAGATGAAGGTACCAAAGTTTTACCTTGAAGATATTCAAGGATATTACCTTAATGAGAAGTTATAAGATTTTAGTTGGAGAAGCAAATGCTTGAAGATATAAAAAAAACAGCAGAACAAAAAATGCAAAAATCATTAGAGTCACTTAAAAATGATTTAGCCAAAATACGTACTGGCCGCGCACATGCTGGCTTGCTAGATCATGTAATGGTGGAGTATTACGGCTCGATGGTAGCTGTGAATCAAGTAGCTAACGTCAATCTAGGTGATTCACGTACCATTAACGTGCAGCCTTACGAAAAAAATATGATAGGCAAAGTTGAAAAAGCCATTCGTGATAGTGACTTGGGTTTAAACCCTGCTACTAATGGTGATTTGATTCGTGTGCCGATGCCGATGCTTACGGAAGAGCGTCGTCGTGATCTGACCAAGATTGTACGTACTGAAGGTGAGGGAGCTAAGGTCTCTATTCGAAATGTACGTCGTGATGCCAACGACGCATTGAAAAAAATGATTAAAGACAAAGAGATCTCTGAAGATGATGAGCGCCGTGCGCAAGATGAGATTCAAAAAGCGACGGATAAAGCCGTAGCTGAAGTTGATAAGATGTTGCAGGTCAAAGAAGCTGATCTAATGGCAGTCTAGCCATTTACGCTGTTTGATAATGATTATTTCGATTCCAAGCAAAACCAATATAAGCAGTATCTCTTATGTCTGGAGCGTTAAGTGAAACTGTTTAGCAGCACCACGCAAAGCATTCCAGTAGCCGCTGAGGTACCTAAGCATATTGCTGTCATTATGGATGGCAATGGGCGTTGGGCGCGTAAGCGCTTCTTGCCACGTATTGCCGGGCATAAGCGTGGTGTTGAGACGGTACGCGACCTTGTTAAATCTTGTGTGAGTCTTAAGGTTGAATATCTAACATTGTTTGCGTTCAGCAGTGAAAACTGGCGTAGACCAAGCGAAGAAGTAACCTTCCTGATGGGTTTATTCATGGATGCCTTACAGCGTGAAGTGGTTAAGCTGCATCAAAACAACATCAAACTCATCATGATTGGTGACCGCAGCCGTTTTGACGCTGCATTAGTAGCTCAAATCGAGGCCTCGGAACAACTCACTGCCAACAATACAGGCCTAACGTTAACAGTAGCGGCTAATTATGGTGGTCGTTGGGATGTCTTGCAAGCAGTGAATAAAATGCAGCTAGCCACACCGCAATTAACTGGTTATTACCGTGAAGACCATCTGGTGCCATACCTTTCAATGAACTACGCACCTGAGCCGGATTTGTTTATTCGTACAGGTGGCGAGAAGCGTATTAGTAACTTTCTGCTATGGCAACTGGCATATACCGAACTTTATTTTACGGATACGCTCTGGCCAGACTTCAACCAAGAGGCTTTTAATCTAGCTATTCAATCCTATCAAAAACGTGAACGTCGATTTGGTCGCACCAGTGAGCAATTGACTGAGCCCAAAACTTAATCGCACTCTCAAACAAATCTACTCGATAATATTCAAACGATAAGCATGCTTAAAACTAGAATTCTTACTGCTCTTGTACTGGTTGCTGGCTTTTTAGGCATATTGTTTTTAGCATCAGATACAACGTGGGCATTACTTACGCTAATAGCATCACTCATTGGCGTTTGGGAATGGTCCAATCTTATCCAGCTTAACAAATTACAGGCGCGTGTCACACTTGCTGTTGCATCAGGTCTCGGTTTGGCCCTGATATTCACATCAAACATTTCATTGGCGCATTATCATGATGTGGTAGTTTTCAGCATACTAGGAATTTCTGCGATATT
Source organism: Methylotenera sp. (assembly GCA_035459705.1). GTDB lineage: Bacteria > Pseudomonadota > Gammaproteobacteria > Burkholderiales > Methylophilaceae > Methylotenera. The sequence goes on from DATHXI010000035.1 coordinate 43,700, forward strand.
TTGGATACTCATTGCCCCTATATGGCTTAGCACCAGAAAGAAAATTAACCATCGATTTGCGATGAGTATGTTGGGCTTATTACTTTTATTCGCAACTTGGATTGCATTAATTGGTCTGCATAATATTAGTCCATGGTTATTGTTAGGCGTGCTGGCAACAGTGTGGATTGCGGATAGTGCCGCATACTTTGCAGGGAAGAGCTTTGGACGCCATAAGCTTGCCCCTGAGATCAGCCCGGGGAAAACCTGGGAAGGCGTAGCTGGGGCAATTGTTGCGGTGAGCCTTTATGGTTTTCTGCTTTGTTATTACTTGAATTACAGCCTTTGGTTAATCGTCGGACTATGGCTCATTGTTGTATTAAGTATCATGGGTGATCTATTTGAGTCACTCTTAAAACGTCAGGCTGGTGTAAAAGATAGCAGTCAGTTATTGCCTGGTCATGGCGGTGTTCTGGATAGAATTGATGGCTTGATACCTAGCTTAGCACTGACACTGTTTTACATTTACTTCCCACTTTTCGCAAACCTTCCATTGCAGGCATAATACGTTGACTCAAAGCAAATTACAGAATGTGACGATACTAGGTGCCACAGGCACCATTGGCATGCACACATTGGATGTCATATCGCAACATCCTGATAGATTCAGTGTGTTTGCTTTAACCGCCAATACCAATGTAAACGACTTATTTGAGCTATGTAAAAAATACAACCCTCAATATGCGGTGATGCTCAAAGAGTCAGCAGCGGCAACATTAAGTTTACAGCTTGCAGCGATTGGGTCAGACACAACTGTGTTACATGGTGAAGTGGCGTTAAGCCTTGTTGCTGCGCATGAGCAGGTAGATGTTGTAATGGCGGCTATTGTAGGCGCTGCAGGCTTACAACCAGCCATTGCTGCTGCCTATGCAGGCAAACGTATCTTGCTTGCGAACAAAGAAACCTTAGTCATGGCAGGTAGTTTGTTTATGCAAGCTGTGGCAAAAGGTGGTGCAACATTATTGCCCATTGATAGTGAACACAATGCCATATTTCAAGTGATGCCAAATCAAATTGGCTCACGTTTATCTGATGTAGGTGTGAGACGTGTGTTGTTGACCGCGTCTGGGGGCCCATTTCGTAATGCGACTGTAGATGAGTTGAAAGCCGTCACCCGTGCACAGGCGTTGAATCATCCTAATTGGGTGATGGGGCCAAAAATCACCGTGGACTCTGCCACTTTGATGAATAAAGGCTTAGAAGTCATCGAAGCGCACTGGTTATTTAATGCCTTACCCTCTCAAATTGACGTAGTTGTGCATCCGCAAAGCGTCATCCATTCTATGGTAGAGTACATCGATGGCAGTGTATTGGCCCAACTTGGCAATCCTGATATGCGCACCCCAATTGCCTATGGGCTTGGTTACCCGGATAGGTTGACTAGCGGTGTAAGCAGCCTGGACCTCATTAAGACAGCGCGACTAGACTTCGCAGCACCAGATATGATACGTTTCCCATGTTTACGATTAGCATACGAAGCGCTTGAGTTAGGCGGCACGGCGCCAGCTATCCTAAATGCCGCCAATGAAGTTGCAGTAGAAGCATTTCTAGCGGAACGAATCGGCTTCATGGATATTCCTATCATCATTGAATCTGTGCTGACAGCGGCAGTGATTGAGGAAGCAACCTCAATTGAACAATTGGTGACTGTCGATCAAGCTGCAAGGCAATCAGCCAAAATGTGGCTAACACAACAAAAGGCAGCGCTTTCATGTTAAAAGTGTTTAATCTATGCTCACTCTAATTGCCTTTATATTCACGCTAGGTTTGTTAATCACCGTGCATGAGTATGGTCATTTTCAGGTGGCTAAATGGTGTGGTGTGAAGGTGTTAAAATTCTCAATCGGATTTGGCAAACCGCTTTGGAGTAAAAAGATTGGATCAGATCAGACTGAATTTATAATTGCTGCAATACCGCTTGGCGGCTATGTAAAGATGTTAGATGAACACGAGCCCATTAATACAGATGGGCCCGAGCATGATATGCAGCGAGCTTTAAATCGACAAACAGTAGGCAAGCGAATTGCTATTGTACTTGCAGGCCCGGCAGCTAATTTGCTACTAGCAATCATGCTGTATTGGGGGCTGTTCATGATGGGCGTTGTTGGTATGAAACCCATTATTGGCAATGTGATTGATAACAGCCCAGCCGCATTGGCCAGTCTGAAGCATGGCGAGACCATTCAAAAAATCAACGGCAAAGAAATAGCGACATGGCAAGATGCACGTTGGATTTTACTGAATGAATCGCTCAAAAAGAATAGCGTAGAAATTCAAGCCGTGAATGGCAATCAAGAAATTCATTTGCATCAACTGAGCTTATCTAACCTCAATGACGATAACTATGATCAAGACATTCTTGATAAGTTAGGTCTGTCTGTATATCAACCAGATATTCCTGCGCGTATCGGAGAGGTCACTAAAAACAGCCCTGCGGACATGGCAGGGTTGAAAAGCAATGATTTAGTGATTGAAATCAATAAAATCAAGGTCCGTGTTTGGGAAGACTTTGTTCAGGAAGTCAGGAAGCATCCTCAAACACCGCTGGCAATTGTGGTGACTCGTCACCAACAAGAAGTGCGATTAACGGTTACTCCAGAAGCTATTGTTGAAAACGATAAAACAGTAGGGCGCATAGGTGCTACATTCAGAATAGAGCAAACCGAGCTGAGTAAGCTTTTCGTGACCACCCATTACTCTTTACCTCAGGCATTTGTTAAAGCGGTAGGAAAAACGTGGGATACTTCAATTTTTAGCCTGAAGATGTTAGGAAACATGGTCACAGGAGACGTTTCATGGAAAAGCATGAGCGGTCCAGTGACTATTGCAAGCTATGCCGGACAAAGTGCTAATATGGGCATCAAAGTGTTTATCGCCTTTTTAGCACTGATTAGTATTAGTATTGGGGTGCTGAATCTCTTGCCCATCCCTGTATTAGATGGCGGCCATTTCATGTATTATATGGCTGAAATTTTCACTGGGAAACCTGTGTCCGAAGCGACAATGATAACTGGGCAAAAAATCGGTTTTGCTCTACTTGGCTCTATGATGGTATTAGCACTTTATAACGATATAAACAGATTGATAACAGGCTGATTAATGGCAATCCAAAAAAATAAGTACTTTAAACAACCCAATCTTAAACTCAAGTCTATTCTTTTGTTGGTTTCTAGCATATACGCAAGCTCTGCGTTTGCGCTTGAACCATTTGTTGTCAAGGATATTCGTGTAGAGGGCATACAACGTACCGAGGCCGGCACAGTGTTTAACTACTTGCCAGTTAAAGTTGGCGAAACCATGAATGATGAGCTTGCCACGCAAGCGATCAAGGCCTTATATGGCTCAGGTTTCTTTAAAGATGTTCGAATTGAAGCAGAAGGCGATGTTTTAGTCGTTACCGTGCAAGAGCGGTCTGCCATTGCACAAATTGATCTCAGTGGTAATAAATCATTACCCACCGATAAAATGAAAGAAGGCTTAAAGCAAATTGGCATTGCTGAAGGCCAGATCTTTGATAAATCTCAACTAGACCGTGCTGAACAAGAAATTAAACGTCAATATCTTGCACAAGGCAAATATGGTGCGACAGTTAAAACCGTAGTATCCCCACTAGAACGTAATCGGGTCGCAGTGCGCTTTGATATTGAAGAGGGCGCGGTTTCGAAGATTCGCAGTATCAATATCGTCGGCAATCAAGCATTCTCAATGGATGATTTACGTGCGCAATTTCTGTTAACTACACCTAATTGGATGAGTTGGTGGAACAAAGATGACCAATACTCAAAACAGAAGTTAAACGCAGATCTTGAAACCTTAAGATCCTTCTATATGAATCAAGGCTATCTTGAGTTCAATATTGATTCAACACAGGTATCCATCACGCCCGATAAAAAAGACATCTATATCACCGTCAATATAACGGAAGGTGAGAAATACACCATCTCGGAAGTGAAATTGGCTGGCGATACTATCATTCCAGAAGAAGAAGCACGTCAACTTATTCAAGTGCAAGCCGGTGAAACCTTCAGCCGTGAAAAAGTCACACAGTCCAGCAAAGCCATCAGCGACCGTTTAAGTGATGAAGGTTATGCCTTCTCGAATGTGAACCCAGTGCCTGAAGTGAATAAGGAACTGCATACCGCTTCGTTTACTTTTTTTGTTGATCCTGGAAAACGCGTTTATGTGAGACGTATCAACGTTGTGGGCAACACAAGAACTAGAGACGAAGTCATTCGCCGTGAAGTGCGTCAGCTAGAATCTGCCTGGTATGCTTCAAATAAGATTAATCGCTCAAAAGAGCGTTTGGTACGTACGCAGTTTTTCTCAGATGTTAACGTTGAAACGCCAGCCGTGCCAGGTACAGCAGATCAAGTAGACTTGAATATTAGCGTAGTTGAGCAATCTACAGGTAGCGTGCAGTTTGGTGCAGGCTTATCCAGTAACGAAGGTGTGGTATTTGGCGTTACCGTGAACCAAAACAACTTCTTAGGTACTGGTAACCGTGTTAGCGCGCAAGTCAATACTGGTAAAGTTAACACTGTTTATTCATTATCTTATACAGACCCATATTTCACACCAGATGGTGTTAGCCGTGGTTTTGATATTTATAAGCGAGACGTCGATACTAGCTCACTTAGTGTCGGTACATACAATACCTATTCATATGGCGGCGGTGTTAGATTTGGTATTCCATTAAATGAACGTGATGGATTCAATTTTGGCCTAGCTGTCGATTTCACTAAGGTAGAGTTAACTAGTGAAAGTCCTAAGCAGTATCGTGACTTCTGCAGCAATACCAGTGGATGTAGTAGTGATTCTGTAGTGGCAAGCGCAGGCTGGACACATGACTCAAGAGACAGTGTCTTATTTACCAATAATGGTGTTTTACAAAAACTGACAGGTGAGGTGTCGCTCCCGGTCCTCGATTTACAATACTACAAAGTCGATTATAGGCATACCTGGTATAAACAAGTATATCCAGGATTTACTTTCATGCTGAATGGTGAAATTGGCTATGCAGATTCTTATGGCAACGAAAAATATCCATTCTTCAAGAACTTCTTCATGGGTGGTGTAAACTCAGTTCGAGGCTATGAAAATGGCTCCCTCGGCCCTAGAGATTTTGATACGACTACCGGGGAAGATTTTGCTGTGGGTGGTACTAAACGCCTATTAGGCAACGCTGAGCTATTTTTCCCAATACCGGGTTTAAATGATTCTAAACAGTTCAGAATGAGTGCCTTTGTGGATGCGGGTAACGTTTATGGGGCTGATGAATCCTACAGTTTAGGTGATTTGCGCTACTCCACAGGGCTTGGCATCAGTTGGTTCTCACCATTTGGTCCTTTAAAGCTAGTGTTTGCTAAAGCTTTAAATAGCAAAGAAGGGGACGATACACAGACTTTGCAATTCCAATTTGGCCAGCAATTCTAAGTCATCAGGTTCAACAATGTATAAACGGTCTTGTGGCATAATGGTAATGTGACTGGGCTAGCCGTATTAGGAGATTTTAATTGAGTAATGTACTTAAAAATTTAGTTGCAGCTGGGTTCCTGGGCTTTGTCTTGAACGCACAGGCTGCAGAGCTTAAAGTAGGCTATGTGCAAGTCGATAAAATCTTACAAGAAGCCCCACAAACTGCGGAAAGTGGTAAAAAACTGGAACGAGAGTTCAGTCCACGCTCACAAGAGTTAGATCGCATGTCTAAACAAATTAAAGAGCTAGAAGCGACTTTAGATAAAGAAGGCCTCACTATTTCTGAGGCAGAGCGTCGTAATAAAGAGCGCGATGTGCAAAATATTAAAATCGAGTTCCAACGCAAGCAGCGTGAACTTCGTGAAGATATCAATCTCCGTAAAAATGAAGAACTTGGTAGCTTACAAGATCGTATCAATAAGGCAGTCCAATCAGTGTCAGAAGCTGAAGGCTATGATCTAGTTGTTTATAGTGGCGTGGCTTTTGCGAGCAAAAAAATAGACATTACAGACAAAGTACTAAAATTATTAGGTAAAAAATAATCTACGCTGAGTCATCACATCTTTTCGGGCTAAACTAATGAGTAAACAGTACTCGCTTAGTGATATCGTGAGGATATTAGGTGGTCACGTAATAGGTGATGACGCCACTCAAATCTCTCGTGTTTCATCTATCACTCATGCCAAATCAGGCGATATCAGTTTTATCAGTGACAGCAGGTACTTAAAAGGGTTGGCTTCATGCAAGGCCAGCGCTTATGTACTCAAAGCAACAGATGCCTCATGCACTGAACTTCCAAGAATCATTGTAGATAATCCTTATGCGTATTTCGCTAAGATTTCTGCTTTATTAAATCCACCGGCTGTCGCTCCGTTGGGATTGGCACCAACGGCAATCGTCGCATCCTCCGCAAATATCTCCAAATCCAGCAGTATTGGCCCATTAACCGTGATTGGTGAAAATGTCGTCATAGGTGCAAATGTCGTTGTTGGTGCGGGGTGCATCATTGAAAATGATGTTGTAATTGCAGATAACACACGTTTAGAGCCGCATGTCACTATTAAGCATCATTGCGAGATTGGTCAGAATTGCCATATATTTTCAGGAGCGGTCATAGGCTCAGATGGGTTTGGCTACGCTGAAGAAGCAGGTGTGTGGTTGAAAATACCTCAGGTTGGACGTGTGGTTGTTCATGAGAATGTGGATATTGGCGCAAATACAACGATTGATCGAGGTGCACTGGATGACACTATCATTGAAGAAGGTGTCAAGATTGATAACCTAGTGCAGATTGGACATAACTGCCTGATTGGTGCCCATACCGTAATTGCTGGGTGTGTTGGCATAGCAGGCAGCGCAAAGATTGGTAAGCATTGCAAAATAGGCGGCGCTGCCATGATACTAGGACATCTAGAGATTGCTGATTATGTCACAATCTCACCAGGCAGCATGATTACACGCTCGCTACATACTGCAGATACGTATACGGCTTTAATGCCTTTTCAAACACATAAAGCTTGGTTAAACACAGCAGCAAAGATTCGCCACTTAGATGACCTTTCAGATAAAATTAAACAACTCGAAAAAGAGATAGCTCTGTTAAAATCCAAACAGTAAATATATAAGACTAACCAATATAAAATACAGCGCTTAATTAAAATAATACTCATCTTAAAGAAGTAAACCGAGATAAAAATGACGAACAACACCGCTACCAGCATGGACATACATGAGATTCTGGAACATTTACCACATCGCTATCCATTTGTATTGATAGATAGAGTAGTGTCTTTAGAGTTGGGTAAAGAAATCACAGCAATTAAGAATGTGAGTGTCAATGAACCTTACTTTCCAGGTCACTTTCCTTATCACCCCGTGATGCCAGGTGTGCTGATTGTTGAAGCGATGGCACAAGCCGCCGCTATTTTGTCATTCAAGACCATGGATACTAAACCTAGCGATGATTCAGTTTATTATTTTGCAGGCATCGATAGTGCCCGGTTTAAAAAACCGGTATCGCCTGGTGACCAAATTATTCTCAATGTGAAAATTGATCGTATTCTAAAAGGTATCTGGAAGTACTCAGGTGTGGCACGAGTAGACGGTACAGTTGTAGCGGAAGCACAAATGATGTGCATATTAAAAGCTATTGAAAAGACAGAGAAGTAAGCAATGCAAGCTGCAAAAATTCATGCAACGGCAATCATTGATGCCTCAGCAGAGCTCGACTCTAGTGTAGAAGTTGGGCCTTATTCAGTCATTGGGCCTAATGTCAAAATAGATGCAGGCACTCGTATTGCGGGGCATGTCATTATTAATGGCCCAAGTATCATTGGTAAGAATAATCATATTTTCCAATACTCGTCTTTAGGCGAGGAACCGCAAGATAAAAAATACAAAGGTGAACCAACATTACTTGAGATTGGTGATAACAATACCATTCGCGAGTTTTGTACTTTTAATCGCGGCACTGTGCAAGACAAAGGTACTACCAAGATTGGTAATGACAACTGGATCATGGCGTATGTGCATTTAGCGCATGATTGCCAGATTGGTAATCATACGATTTTTGCCAATAATGCATCATTAGCTGGCCATGTCGATGTACATGATTATGCGATTTTAGGCGGCTTCACCTTGATTCATCAATTTTGCAAAATTGGCTCGCACGTCATCACTGCGGTAGGTTCAGTAGTTTTCAAAGACATTCCACCTTACGTTACTGCTGCTGGCTATGATGCAAAACCACACGGTATCAATTCCGAGGGTCTGAAACGCCGCGGTTATTCCGCCGAAAGCATCTTGCAAATCAAGCGTGCGTATAAAACCTTATATCGCAATGGGCTGACACTTGAAGAAGCGAAAATCGAACTTGCTACAATGCAAGAAACGACACCAGAAATCGGACTGCTTACCGATTTCTTAAACATTTCTACCCGCGGCATCGTCCGCTAAATCAACGTCTGCTAACACTATGGTGAGAATAGGTATTGTGGCGGGAGAGGCCTCAGGTGATTTGCTTGGCAGTCATCTGATTCAGGCATTAAAAAAGAAGTGTCCAGAGATCGAGTTTGTAGGTATTGCGGGACCAAAAATGATGGGAGAGGGCGCACAGTCGCTTTTTCCAATGGAACGCTTGTCGGTACGTGGCTATGTTGAAGTCATCAAACATCTATTTGGCTTACTAAGATTACGTAAACAATTACTTGAACATTTTCTAAATAACCCACCAGATTTATTCATTGGTATTGATGCGCCTGACTTTAATTTTTGGTTAGAAAAGAAACTTAAAAACAAAGGTGTCAAGACCATTCATTATGTCAGTCCATCCATATGGGCGTGGCGCAAAGGTCGTATCAAAGGCATCAAACGTGCGGTAACACACGTGCTGGCTTTGTTCCCGTTTGAGCCCACTATCTATCAACAAGCAGATATCCCTGTGACTTACGTAGGTCATCCATTGGCCGATATACTGCCAATTGAGCCAGATGTCACGGCAGCACGTGAGGGCTTAAAGTTAAAATCAACAGCCTTAGTTATTGCCATGCTTCCCGGTAGTCGGCAAAGCGAGGTACAACAGCATGCTGATCTATTTGTGCAAACAGCCAAATTGATTTATGCAACGCACCCAAATGCGCAATTTTTAGTACCTTTGATCACACGTGAAACACGCCAGATCTTTGAACTTGCCATTTTTCATGAGCCTGAAAGCTTGCCAATTCAAATACTATTCGGGCATGCCCATGACGCAATGGAAGCGGCGGATGTTGTGATTGTTGCTTCAGGCACTGCTACATTAGAAGCAGCATTATTGAAGAAGCCTATGGTGATTACCTATAGAATGCCTAGGCTAAGCTGGCAATTACTTAAACGTATGCGCTTGCAGCCTTATGTAGGGTTACCCAATATATTGGCCGAGAAATTTGTCGTGCCAGAGCTATTACAAGATGACTCTACTCCAGAAAAGCTCGCAGATGCAGCGTTAAAGCTCATTGGTGACCCTAGCTATATGGAAGAAATCAAAGCTGAATTCACTAAAATTCATCATAGCCTGCGTCAAAATACTGCTGAAAAAGCAGCACTCGCTATTTTGGCCTATCTAAAGTGATGCAATTAATCTGTGGCGTTGATGAAGCAGGTCGTGGTCCACTAGCTGGTGCTGTTTACGCGGCCGCAGTGATTCTTAATCCTCAGCGGCCAATCTTAGGCTTGGCAGACTCCAAGAAACTATCTGAAAAAAAACGTGATGCATTAAGTTTCGAAATCAAACAGCATGCGCTGGCTTGGGCTATCGCCAGCAGTAGTGTGGCTGAAATTGATAGCATCAATATCCTGCAAGCCAGCTTGTTGGCTATGAAGCGTGCTATAGAGAAAGTTCAGGTTGAACTGCTGGAGCAATCCAACACTTTGCCAATACTAGTGCAAGTTGATGGTAATAAATGCCCTAAAATCAGCCTGCCTTGTGAGGCGATAGTGCAGGGCGACAGCAAAGTACAAGCCATCTCTGCCGCATCTATACTTGCCAAAGTAGCACGTGATGCTGAGCTATATGAACTCGATAGGGAATATCCGCAATATAGCTTTGCAAAGCACAAAGGTTATCCAACCTCGGAACACCTTAAGGCGCTTACTTTACACGGTGTTTCGCCTATCCACAGGCTGAGTTACGCGCCTGTAAGAAAACTGCTTGAATTGAATAATTAAGCGAGCAGCAAAAACACCGTAGGTTTTTTGTGCAAATCTGGCAATGGTGACTTTTTCCATTCAGCAATGGTTTTACTTACAATCAATTCATCTTCCAAAGTAATATTGCAGGCAATACATAGCCTTGTTGCAGGATGACAATGCGTCAAAATGTCTTCCAGTAAATGTTGATTGCGATACGGCGTTTCAATAAATATTTGAGTCTCATGATGCTTATTAGAAGTCTTCTCGATTTCTTTTAAGCGTTGGATACGTGCCGCTTTATCGGCCGGAATATAGCCTAGGAAGGTAAATCGCTGACCATTGAAGCCAGACGCCATGAGACTCAGCAAGATTGAACTGGGGCCTACTAAAGGCATCACTCGAATGCCTTTGCGATGTGCTAATTCTGCCAACTTCGCACCAGGGTCGGCAATGCCTGGGCAGCCAGCTTCACTCATTAAACCAACATCAATACCTGCCAGTAATGGCTGTAATAAAGCAGGCAGCTCTTTATCAGTAGTGTGTTCATTCAATGTTAGTAATTGCAACTCACGCACCGGTTTATTAGTTTTAATGGTGCTTAAAAAATGACGCGCTGTCTTTTCATTCTCCACCACGAATGTCTCAAGCCGTTGCGCGATACTCACCACTTCCGGCGGTAAGACTCTAGTGATATTGTCGTCACCGAGAGTGACGGGGATTAAATACAGCGTTCCTGATTTCACGATATTCCTTAATATTTCACGCGTGCACGGTAAGTGAGGGTAGTGCTGCTTTCTGCCGGAATTTCTACTTTCCAAACTGCAAGCTGACTATTAGCCTTTTTGTGCGGTTGATTCTCAGAAATAATGCTCCAATCACCGTTGATAGGCTCTTGAACCGTCACGATCACTTTTTCTTTCTTTGCATTCTTCAAGGTGATTTCATAAGCACTCTCAAAAGCACTGTTGCCTTTAGAGGGGCGTGGCAAGGCTTTAAAATCTGTTTGCTTTTTATCCGCCGTCACATCAAAGGCTTCACCGAGTTTTAGGCGTACCACTTCATTTTTTGGCGTATGGTCTATGCTGTCTTCACCTACAAATTGCGCATTGCCTTGGCTGTCTTTCTTATAGACACGCATAATACCTTTGGGTAGTGGCATGCCTAGTTTTGCAGCTTCTTTGTTATCGAACTCAACAAAAACACCCACTTTCATCTTGGTGCCTAAATCGCCATATTGCCCTTGGTAGTAATAATCTGCGCCGCGCAACACAAGCTCCTTGCGTGTGGGTACGCCAGTAGCCGATAGCAGGGCAACCTGTTTGGTTTGGTTCTCAGCAATCGTAGTAGGGCGGTCTAGTGAATAGAGGTGATATTCCAGTAAGGACTCTTCTGCCATAGGCGCAGCCTCTGCCATCATGACCGCATCTTTACGCATAGTCATCGCGCGTGGATGATTTTCTTGCACACGGTTCACATCACCCGCCACTAACTGCAACTTGGCATTGTTGTAGCTGGCGCCGCTCGTATTAGTAAGGGTTACCCAGCCTGACAAGTCCACGCTATCTTCTTTTGGGCTTAATTCTGCGACATAGTCAGCTTTCCAAGCTAAGCCTCCCGTGAGATAACTAAGCTCAACGGTTTGTTCTGCCGTTGTTTTATTGTTAACTTGAGTAACGAGAGTGGGGCGGTCACGCAAATTGGCAGGAATGTCATCGTACACAATACGACCAGACTTTTCATTTGTAAAAAATTGGCCAGTTTCAATACGGTTGCCTATCTTGAGCACTACGCCGTTATTAGCCGAAAGTACAGTCGCTTGTTCGGCTTTTTCTTCGCCAGTAGTTGGATGTGTTTTGATGATCGTGACTGTCTTGCCTACATATTTTTCTAATAGTTTTTCAGGTGTTAGTAAATCAAAGTCAAAGTTTTGCTCTAATGTAGAAAAGCTCCCAGGATGGCTCAAGCTTCTCAGTAAAGCTGTCTCAGGTCGCATCTGCGCACTCACATCACGTATTGCAAGCTTCTGCATGCCACTGCCGAGTTTTACTTTGCGTTGATCTTTGACCAATGCAAGATTGTTGTTATAAATGGTAACAGCGACATTTTGTTGGTCACTGAGAGTGCTTTTGATTTCCTCTTGCGCTAAAGCACCAGTGGATAAAACTGCGAGAGGAAAGGTGAAAAGTACTGCAACTGCAATTGCGTGACGTTTGAACATGAAAGTCTCCAGTTACTAGCTATTATTAGATATGCTTAACTAAGCAATACTGAATTGATAACGGACTCGTTTAGATTACGTTGACGCCTTCATTTTGTAGCATGCTGACTAACTTGATCAATGGTAAGCCTATCAATGCATTGGGGTCTTCTCCAACCATTTTTTCGATAATGGCGATGCCTAAGCCTTCTGATTTAGCACTGCCTGCACAGTGATAGGGTTGTTCTTTAAGTAAATAGCTTTCAATTTGAACATCACTCAGATTTCTAAATTGAACAATATAAGGCACAACTTCTGCCTGCATGCTTTGTGTAGTAGCGTTGTAGAGACACAATGCGCTATGAAAAGTCACCTCACGACCACGCATCATGCGTAATTGCTTGGTGGCATTGTCATGATTTAACGGTTTACCTAACTGAATGCCATCTAATGTGGCCACTTGGTCACAGCCAATAATCAATGCCTTCGGATTAGTCAAAGCCACTTTGCGCGCTTTTGCCTGCGCTAATCTTAGTGCAGTCTCTTCAGGTTGCTCATTGGTCAAAGGTGTTTCATCTACTTCAGGTGAAATGCAGCTAAACGGTATCTGCAAGTGCGTTAGCAGTTCACGCCTATAGATGGATGATGAAGCGAGTATGAGTTCAGGATGCAAATTAGAGGTCATTATTTTTAGTGATGGTTAATTTTTGATTAAACAAAAAAGCCGACAGCGCTATTCTGTCGGCTTGTGAGTTAAATGGCAAATCCTGCGCGGCTTAACAAGTTATTCAAGACAAGTTATTCAGGTTGAATTTCAAGCAATGATTCATCAGGAGTTACAGTGTCGCCTTTATTAACATGAACGGCAACAACTATACCAGTAGTCGAAGCTTGAATCTCATTCTCCATTTTCATGGCTTCAATCACTAACACGCCATCGCCGGCCTTTACTTTATCGCCAGCTTTTACCTTAACGGCAACGATGGTACCCGGCATAGAGGTGGTTACGTGACCAGCATGGGATGGTCGGGGACGGCCACTTTTAGTAGCGGCTGCCTTCTTTTTACCTGTACCACCATTGCTGCTGCCGGCACCAGACACTTCGATTTCATTCAAAGTCTCTACGATCACTTCTTCAGCAATGCCGTCGATAGACACATAGAATGGACGTTTTTCTTCACCGGCATGGCCACTACCAGTGAGGTTGATATGGAATGTCTCACCATGCAGCGTCACTTTGAATTCACTTGGTGCAAAACGAGAAGCCGCGGCGTTCACACTTGCTTTATCTAGCAGTACTTCAGGTGTGAGTGAGCCTGCATTACGTTCTTGCAGATAGGTTTTACCGATATCCGGGAACATGGCGTAAGTCAGCACATCTTCTTCAGATTTCGCGAATCGCTCGGCTTCACTGGTGAGTTTCACCATTTCCGGCGTTAATAAATCGGCAGGGCGGCAGGTGATTGGCTCTGCATCACCAATCGCTAGCTTCTTCACCTCTGCATTCACTTCGCTTGGTGCTTTGCCATATTGACCCAAAAAGTAGTTTTTCACTTCATTGGTAATGGATTTATAACGCTGGCCTGTCATCACATTCAATACCGCTTGGGTACCCACGATTTGTGAGGTTGGCGTCACTAATGGAATGTAGCCTAGATCTTTACGTACCATTGGAATTTCAGCTAGTACAGCATCCATGCGGTCTAGCGCGCCTTGCTCTTTAAGCTGGTTGCTAAGATTTGAGATCATGCCGCCTGGTACTTGGTTGACCAATACACGAGTATCTACACCTGTGTATTCGCTTTCAAATTGCCAATATTTTCTACGGACTTCACGGAAATAAGCGCTGACTTCCTGCACCGCAGCAATGTCCAAACCAGTGTCGAATTCTGTGCCTTGTAACGCAGCAATCATGCTTTCAGTAGTAGGGTGGCTGGCACCTTCTGAGAAAGCAGAGTTACAGGTATCAATCATCATTGCGCCATTTTCCAGCGCACGTAATAGGTTCATACTTGCCAGGCCGCTAGTCGCATGGCTATGGATCTGTATCGGCACGTTGACATTCTCACGCAGGGCCTTTACCAGTTCGCCAGTAGCTTTTGGCGTCAGCAGGCTAGCCATATCCTTAATAGCGATAGTATCGCTACCCATGGCCTCAAGCTCTTTAGCAATGCCAACAAAATGGGCTACATCATGCACTGGACTGGTGGTATAACTGATAGTGCCTTGTGCGTGTTTACCGGCTTTTTTAACCGCTTCAATCGATACTTGCAAGTTGCGTGTATCGTTGAGCGCATCAAATATACGGAATACATCTACACCTTTATCTGCGGCTTTTTGCACAAAAGCGCGAACAACGTCATCAGAGTAATGGCGGTAACCCAGCAGGTTCTGTCCGCGCAACAACATTTGTAGTTGTGAGTTTGGCAATGCCTTGCGTAAGGTTTTTAAACGTTCCCAAGGGTCTTCCTTTAAGTAACGTACACACGCATCAAAAGTAGCGCCGCCCCATGCTTCTAAAGACCAAAAGCCAATAGCATCAAGTTTGCTGCAAATCGGCAACATATCTTCAGTGCGCATGCGCGTTGCAATGTGGCATTGGTGCCCATCGCGTAGAACCACTTCAGTGACGTGTATTTTTGACATAATTTAACTCTTTACTTTAATTTATTTACTTAATAACTTGTTTTTATTAACTAATTATCTAACTTTAAATACCTTCGTGCGCCGCAATAGCTGCAGAAATCGCCGCGGCAATCAATGCCGGAGGTATTTCATTGGCATAATTGGTGAGCTCAGGGTGCGACTCTACAAAGCTGGTATTAAATTCCGCATTCCTGAAATCAGGATGCTTCAGGATCTCTTGATAATAAGGTATGGTGGTCTTTACCCCATAAATCAACATATCATCCAATGCGCGGCGACCGCGCTCAATCACGCTATCCCAGGTCAATGCCCATACCGTTAATTTGGCACACATAGAATCGTAATAGGGCGGGATTTCGTACCCCGTAAATATCGCAGCATCCATACGCACACCAGGGCCGCCAGGCGCGTAATAACGGGTGATTTTACCAAAGCTTGGTAAAAAGTCGTTTTTAGGATCTTCCGCGTTGATGCGGAACTCCATGGCATAACCCCTGAATTGCACATCTTTCTGTTTGTATTGCAAAGGCAAGCCATACGCCACGCGTATCTGTTCTTGCACAATATCAATACCAGTAATCGTTTCAGTCACGGTATGCTCAACTTGCAAACGCGTGTTCATCTCCATGAAATAGAAGGTATTATCAGAGGCTAGTAGGAATTCAACTGTCCCTGCGTTCTCATAACCCACGGCTTTTGCTGCCTTAACAGCCAAGCCGCCAATGTAATCGCGCTGCGCCTGGGTTAATTGCGGCGAAGGGGCAATTTCAATAAGCTTTTGGTTGCGGCGCTGTATGGAACAATCGCGCTCGAATAGGTGAATAGCATTGCCTTGTGAATCCGCAAGCACCTGTACTTCGATATGGCGCGGTGCAACCACACATTTCTCCAAGAATACTTCTGGTTTCCCAAAGGCCTTACTTGCCTCTGAAATCACGCGGTCGTAATTACCTAACAGCTCTTTTTCGCTATCACAGCGACGTATGCCGCGACCGCCGCCGCCATTGGTGGCTTTCAGCATGACTGGATAACCAATCTTTTTGGCCAGGATAACCGCTGCGTCTAAATTCTCAAGATTGCCTTCACTGCCTGGGGTGCAGGGAATGCCGGCGCTGGTCATGGCATTTCGCGCCTGAATCTTATCGCCCATCTGGCGAATAACTTTTGCATTTGGCCCAATAAATTTAACGCCGCGACGCTCACAGATTTCTGCCAGTTCAGGATTTTCAGATAAAAAGCCATAGCCTGGGTGCAGGGCATCACAACCGGAAGCCACTGCTAAATTCACAATGTTATGCGCATTCAAATAGCCTGCAACTGGGTCTGCGCCAATGTTATAGGCTTCGTCTGCCTTTTTAACATGCAAGGCCTGACGATCAGCATCGGTATAAATCGCAACGGACTTAATGCCCATTTCGGAGCAAGCGCGTACAATACGCACTGCGATTTCACCGCGATTAGCTACAAGAATTTTTTTGAACACGTTACATGCCTTATTTTGATACTCAAACCCTGCGATTATAACATGCGCAGCCAGAGAGCTAAATCCCCAGAGACCAAAATACAGCACTAAAAAGTACAGACTATTACAAATGAGCACTCATCCACTATTTATAGACAACATAGCATTCGCCAAAAAGAATGAGAGATTAACCGGCAGCCTAACACTTGCTAATTGCCCGCGATTATCCGAGTTATCTCAAGCTAACCCATCAGATAACCCAACAGAAGTCGTGATTGATTACTTGCTAGAAGGTAAAACTGATAGCGTTGGGCAGCATTTGCTATATCTATCACTTACTACGAACCTAACTACCACATGCCAGCGCTGCCTGGGTCCAATGCCACTTAAGATGAAATTAGACTTCAATTATCTGATCACGGACATTGACGACACGGACGTGGAAGATAGTGACGACATTGACTTGCAGGAGCCCAGCCAAACCATGGATTTGATCGCCTTAATAGAGGATGAAATTATCATGGCGATGCCCATTGCACCTATTCATGAAGAGGATTGCGGTGCCATCGCCACCCAAAGTGGTGAGAAACCCAATCCTTTTGCGGTATTAAAAGGCTTAATTAAGCCTTAAAAGTGCAATTTAGGCTGACAAAAGCTTATGTTTATATTAGAATTGCAGATTAGTTATTTACCGTAGTCTTAAATTAGTGATGCGCTGGATGTAACCAAAGCATCGGTTTGTAGTAATTGAGATGATGTTTTAATCATTTTATTGGAGTTTATTATGGCAGTTCAACAAAACAAAAAGTCACCTTCAAAACGCGGCATGCACCGTTCACATGACTTTTTAACAAACCCACCATTAGCAGTTGAGCCTACAACAGGCGAGACTCACTTGCGTCATCACGTTAGCCCAAACGGTTACTATCGTGGTCGTAAAGTACTGCCTACTAAAGGCGAATAATTCTCTTCTAGACGCAATCTAGTTAGATAAAATCTAGAGATTGAATTTTGTTTGGTAGTTGATAAAACATTTAACGCCGCTCCTATAATTGGTGCGGCGTTAGTTTTTATAGCGCTCATGCAAATTTCAATTAGCCGTTCAATTAACAAGCTGTTTGGTTAAAACAATGGATATTACTGTCGCAATTGATGCTATGGGTGGCGATCACGGCCCTCACGTCACAATACCAGCTGCGCTCAAGGCGCTTGAGGCTGACGAAGAGCTCAATATTGTCTTGGTTGGCTTGAGTGATGCCATTGAAGCTGAGTTAAGAGCGCAAGAAGCTAGCACCAGTCCGCGCTTACGCATTCATCATGCAAGCGAAGTGGTGACCATGGACGAGTCGCCACAAAGTGCCCTCAAAAACAAAAAAGATTCTTCAATGCGCGTGGCCATCAACCTTGTTAAGAGTGGTGAGGCCAACGCATGTGTCAGTGCAGGCAATACTGGCGCCCTGATGGCGACTGCACGTTTTGTGCTCAAAACATTACCCGGTATCGATAGGCCTGCGATTGCAGGTGTATTTCCTAGCCAAAAAGGCATGACCTATATTCTGGACTTAGGCGCAAATGCAGACTGTACTGCTGAACAGCTATTGCAGTTTGCTGTTATGGGTAGCATGCTGGTGTCGTGCGTTGAGCATATTGAGAGCCCAACTATTGGCCTGCTTAATATCGGCACGGAAGATATTAAAGGCAATGAAGTGGTCAAACAAGCAGGTGAATTGCTACGCGCCAGCCATTTGAACTTTTACGGTAACGTAGAAGGCAATGATATTTTTAAAGGTACAACAGATGTTGTTGTGTGCGATGGCTTTGTGGGTAATGTTGCACTTAAAACCTCAGAGGGCTTAGCGCAAATGATGGGGCGCTTTCTTACACAAGAATTCAAGCGCAACTGGCTCACCAAGTTGATGGCTATTGCCTGCATGCCGGTGCTAAGAGCGTTCAAAAAGCGCCTGGACCCACGTCGCTACAACGGCGCCAGCTTTTTGGGTTTACGTGGTATCGTAGTGAAAAGTCACGGCGGCGCA
>DATHXI010000036.1:0-17658 GCA_035459705.1 Methylotenera sp.
AAAATTCCATCCAATCTTAGTATTCACTTGTACCTGGCGTAAGCCGGCCTGGGTAATTTCAACCGGGTCTTCAGCGGTCCAGATCTTACGTCCAGGGCTGTTGATATAGCCAAGTAATGAATGTAGTGTCGTTGTTTTGCCAGAGCCTGTGGGGCCGCACACTAAGATGAGGCCATAAGGGCGTTGCATCAGCTTTTGCAAATCAGCCAGAATGTTTGGCGCTAAACCAAGCTTTTCAATGGGTAGGGGTTTGGTAGATGCCAACAACCGCATCACGATATCTTCTAAATTATTATTAGTGGGAATCGTGGCAACGCGCAGTTCGATTTTGGCGGGGCCAAAATTCTGAAAGTTAATCTTGCCATCTTGCGGTTTACGACGTTCAGAGATATCGAGTTGCGCCATGATTTTGATACGAGAGACCATGGCATTGCGAGCATTAGCTGGGATATCAAAATATGGGATTAAGGTTCCGTCTTTGCGAAATCGCACCCGTGTATTTTGTTTGCCAGGATAGCTTTCGATGTGGATATCCGATACCCCATCTTCATGTGCATCCATGATCATTTTGTTAATCAATTGCACAAGGGTATTGTCAGACTCGGCGACCGTCTCTTTCGGTAACTCCATTTCGACACTCTCGCCAAATAATTTCTCGTTGAGGGCGCCTGCATCCATGCCTGAACCAGTGATCTGGTGAAACTCATATTCACCACTTTCTGAACGTCGACTAGGGATGTCCATCGGTATATCCATCGCGATGCCATGATCATTCTTAGCGTAATATTTGCCGATAGCTGCTTGGATGTCCTCACGAGAAGCCATGGCTGGAATGATCTTTTTCTGCGTGACAAAGCGCAGGTAATCTAGCGCTTTGGTATTAAGCGGGTCTTCCAATGCGACTATCAATACTGGCTCATGAAGGCAGAGTGGCATGAGTGTATATTTGCGTGCAATTGACTCACTCACGCTTCTGATTGCATTGAGGTCAAAGTTGAATTTAGAGAGCCCAACGTAGGGAATACCCATTTTTTTTGCAAGCACACCTTTAAGCGTACGTTCGTCAATGACATTCATCTTGACCAATATTTGACCAAGCTGTACGTTACGATTGCCTTTTTGTTTGGCTAGCGCCTCTTCAAGTTGGGCTTGGGTAATTAAATTAAGCTGCAGCAATGCCTCGCCTAATTTTAATATTGGCTGACTCTCTTGATACTTAATCGCTTCATCCAATTGCTCACTCGAAATGATTTGATGCTCAGCAAGGTAATCACCGATTTTTTGTCTACGTAGTTGTTGTTGATGAGATAAGGCAGCGTCTATATCCGCTCTACTTGCTAATTTTTCATCAATGAGTATCTCGCCGAGTTTTAAGCCAATCTGGTAATCGGTGATTGCTTGGTGTGGGATAAAGCAACGTACAATTCTTTCATCTGCAGCAGGTAAAAAAAGATAGAGACCATTTTCGGTATTGGCAAAACCAATGGTTTCTCCATTGATGATTTCTTTATCAGTAAACTCAACGGTGTAAGGCTGACGCTCTGACGCAGGAAACACCTCTTCAGCGCGAGATTCAAGTGAGGTTTGGTGTTTATTTAAATGCAGTGCCTTGACCAGACGCATGCTTTTGATTTCGTTGAGATGAATGACTTCGTTAGTTTCGCTACGCGTGGGTAAAAATAAGATACCTGATTCTTCAGGTAAAAATTGAATCAAGTCACCTAGAACTTTAGTCCCATTTTGCAGATAAATGAGACAGGTTTCAGGTTCTGTGACATTGTGATCATGTGTAAAATTAAAGTACGGTGGTGTAGGCCATTCGAAGGCGGTTTTAGTCATATCACCAACTTTCTTTTGTTAACATCAATTTGACGTACATTCAGCTTTATAGTCTCATTACACCTACTTTACAATCTTATCGAGCACTTGTGAAAAAAAGCAGGTACTCTCTAAAATCTTTATACACTCATTCTAACTAATTGTATTTTAAGCGGCTGATGCCAGTCAATGGATGATGCTTTTGCAAAGATAAGGAATTTTATGGTGCGAAAATTACATGGGCAACCAGTGATTATTGTTGGCGGCGGGCGTGGAGGTTTTGCACTGCTTGAGATGTTTTTGGAAGACAAGTTGGTAGAAGTGATTGCAGTGGTTGACCATGACTCCATGGCACCTGGAATGCAGTTCGCAAAGTTCTATGAAATTCCTACTTACACCGATGCCATTCAGGCATTTCAAGCGTGTAAAGATCATCCGGACTGTATCATCTATAACCTGACCCATGATGATGGAATTGCCGTAGATGCTGCGAAAGTTTTTGGAGATAAAAAAGTCACAGACGGACAAGAGGCCAAGCTATTCTGGCAGATTGTTATGAACTTAAAACGTATCAAAGATGAACTTGAAACTAGTCAGGTGCAGCTTAATGCCATCATCTACAACGCACTTGATGGCATTATTACTTTTAACGACAAGGGTGAGATTCAGGGCATTAACCCAGCCGCCGAGCAGATATTTGGCTACAATCCAGATACTGTGTTGGGCAAAGATATCCAACTATTGATACCTGATTTAGTAGAAAAAGGTGATGAAGCATTCATCAATCGTTTTCTGCGGTCACGTGAATCTGGATTGATAGGCGTCGCTGGTTATGAGATATCGGCTATGCGTGCAAATGGACAGCGTTTTCCGTTAGAGTTATCAACCTCTGAAATGATGTTGAATGGCCATCGTTATTTTGTATGTATTGCACGCGACATTACAGAGCGTAAGCTGGTTGAAGAGAAGACGCGATATGCAGCACACCACGATTATTTGACGGGCCTGCCCAATAGAGCGCTGTTTATCGATCGGCTTAAATATGCGATTCCCTTAGCTAAACGCAATCAGCATAAATTAGCGCTGCTATTCTTGGATTTAGACGGGTTCAAGCGTGTGAATGATATGCTAGGGCATGCTAGTGGAGACCTGTTGTTACAAGAAGTGTCAACCAGATTGCAGACTTTGATTAGAAGCTCTGACGTGCTGGCGAGGATGGGAGGTGATGAATTTACCTTCATACTGAATAATATAGGCGCGCAAGAAAACGCGGCTATCGTGGCGAATAAAATTATTGAAGTGCTTGCAGTGCCATTCAACTTGAATAATGCTATTTGCCATATCGGTGGTAGTGTAGGTATTTCTTTTTACCCAGATGATGCGGTTGATTCTGAAATGCTGCTCAGGCAAGCGGATGAGGCAATGTATTTAGCTAAAAAGAGTGGTAAGAATACCTGTAAGTTTTATACAGATGGACACAGGTAACATCAGGCTAGAAGAATAAGCTCCAAATATGGTTCGATTTTAATGCAAATCAACTATGTGGGATAATAAGAGAGTTGGCTTAGTGATGCAGAATTAAAGGTAGTGAGAAATAGCATTTTGAGGTTTTACTCTTTGAATACGCTTTAAAAATCAACTTTAAAAATCAAATAGATAAATAAATTATGTTGCTAATGATAGATAACTACGACTCCTTCACCTATAACCTGGTGCAGTATTTGGGTGAACTTGGGCAAGATGTGCAGGTGTATCGTAATGATGAAATTACGCTTGATCAAGTGAGTGCGCTACGCCCGGAAAAGATAGTAATCTCACCGGGCCCTTGTACGCCTAATGAGGCGGGTATCAGTGTGCCGTTGATTAAAGAGTTCGCCGGCAAAATTCCATTGCTGGGTGTCTGTCTAGGGCATCAAAGCATAGGTCAAGCTTTTGGCGGCAATATTATTCATGCAAAGCAACTCATGCATGGTAAAACATCTTTGATTCATCATCACAACATAGGCGTATTTAAAGACCTGCCTAATCCATACACTGCAACGCGTTATCACTCACTAGTCATAGAGCGTGAAACCCTGCCGGATTGTTTAGAGATTACTGCTTGGACAGAGGATGGCGAGATCATGGGTGTGCGTCACAAAACCCTAGCGGTTGAAGGTGTGCAGTTCCATCCGGAATCTATTCTGACCGAGCATGGCCATGACCTGCTGAATAACTTTTTGAAAGCTTAAGCAGTGTTGTACTCACAAACGCTTAACCAACTTATCAGTGGTCAGAATTTAAGCCAAGAGGCGATGTTGGCAACCATGCGCCAGGTGATGGGCGGCGAACTGACGCCTGCGCAAATCTCGGGCTTGCTCGTTGCTTTGCGTATCAAAGGTGAAACGGTCGATGAGATTGCCGCCGCCGCAACCGTGATGCGCGAGCTTTCAAGCAAGGTTGATATTCAAGATACAGCGCATTTAATAGACACTTGTGGTACTGGTGGCGATGGCATACAAACCTTTAATGTCTCTACGGTGAGCGCCTTTGTTGCAGCAGCGGCCGGCGCCAAAGTAGCTAAGCATGGCGGTCGCTCTGTGTCATCTACCTGCGGCAGTGCGGATGTACTGGAAGTACTGGGCGTGAATGTCAATCAAACGCCAGAGCAGGTTGCAAACTGTGTGAATCAAATCGGTGTGGGTTTCATGTTCGCTCCTAATCACCACAGTGCGATGAAACACTCTGCACCCGTGCGCCGCGAGTTAGGGGTGCGTACTTTGTTTAATCTGCTTGGCCCACTCACCAATCCTGCCAATGCAAAACGTCAGGTGATGGGTGTATTTTCAGCGGCTTTGACTTCGAAACTGGCGCATGTGCTGCAGCAGCTTGGTAGTGAACATGTGATGGTGGTATGCGGTGCCGATGGCATGGATGAGATCTCGTTTGCGGGTGACACCTTTGTTGCAGAGTTGAAAAATGGCCAAGTACACGAATACACGCTCAACCCACAACAATTCGGTTTAGGGCTGCATGATGTGAGCAGTATCAAAGTCGCTGATGCTGAAGCTTCTAAAAAAATGATTCTAGAAGTGTTGTCTGGTAAAACTGGTAGTGCCAGAGACATAGTGCTCTTGAATGCAGGTGCAGCAATTTATGTGGCGGGGCTAGTGGACAGTCTGCAAGACGGTATTGTGAAAGCGGCAGAAACCTTAGATAACGGTAAAGCACTACAGAAGCTTGAACAACTGATTGCAATGACTCAGGTATGACCAAGGCATGAAGGCAATTGTAAACAGAATAGCGTTTGCTTTACTGGTAACACTTACTTTAAGTGCCTGTAAGGAATCAGCCGAGGCGCCAGAGCTTATATTAGTCCCTGCTCAACAGCTTGTTGAAGAGCAACCTAATGCAGGTATTGAACAAGCTTTTGTACATAAGAAAAGTGATGTACAAGTCAGCGGTCAGGGCGTGGTAGTGAAGTTATTACCTGACGATAACAAAGGCTCGCAACATCAGAAATTCTTGGTCAAGATTAATGCTGAGCAAACTTTGCTATTTGCACATAATATCGATCTCGCTACTAGAGTGCCGTTGCAGGTGGGTGATGAAGTTACATTCAGCGGTGAATATGTGTATAACCCTAAAGGTGGTATCGTGCACTGGACGCATTTGGATCCACAAGGTAATCATCCGGCAGGT
This sequence comes from Methylotenera sp., assembly GCA_035459705.1. GTDB lineage: Bacteria > Pseudomonadota > Gammaproteobacteria > Burkholderiales > Methylophilaceae > Methylotenera. The sequence goes on from DATHXI010000036.1 coordinate 5,500, forward strand.
TGGGTGATGCTACATGGCAAAAAATATCAATAATTTTAAAATATATAATTCTTAATCTATGTCAGACATTCTTAATAAAATCATCGCAACCAAAGTGAGAGAAGTCGCTGCTGCAAAAGCACAGAAGTCACTTTCAGTTGTACAGACTGAAGCGTCAGCTGCAAGCCCCGTGCGGGATTTTGTTGGCAGCATTCGCGCAAAAATTGCCGCCAACCAATCTGCAGTGATTGCTGAGATTAAAAAAGCTAGTCCATCTAAAGGTGTGATACGTGCTGATTTTCAACCTGCCGAGATTGCCAAAAGCTATGAACAAGGCGGCGCAGCGTGTTTGTCAGTACTCACTGACGTCGAGTATTTTCAAGGGTCGCCTGAATACTTAAAACAAGCACGTGCAGCTTGCAAGCTGCCGGTGTTACGCAAAGACTTCATGATTGATGCTTACCAAGTGTATGAAGCGCGTGCGATGGGTGCTGATTGTATTCTGCTGATTGCTGCGGCCATTGATTTGGCTAAGATGCAAGAGTTAGAACAGGTTGCGCATAGCTTGGGTATGGCGGTACTGGTAGAGGTGCATAATGGCGAAGAGTTAGATTTAGCCTTGCAGCTTAAAACGCCATTGCTCGGTATCAATAATCGTAATTTGCGTACCTTTGAGGTGACCTTGAATACCACGCTGGAATTATTGGCGCGTATTCCAGAAGGTAAAATAATTGTGACGGAATCGGGTATTTTTACCAGAGATGACGTTGCCTTGATGCGCAGCAATGATGTACATACCTTCTTGGTGGGTGAGGCATTTATGCGTCAACCTGACCCTGGTGTTGAACTTGCTAAAGTATTTGAATGAGGAGTTAAGCATGAGCTACCCATATTCCCGCCCACGCCGTATGCGCAAAGATGAATTTTCACGCCGCCTGATGCGTGAGAATGTGCTGACAACAAATGATTTAATCTATCCGGTATTTGTGCTTGATGGCGAAAACCGTGTTGAAGACGTAGCTTCTATGCCCGGCGTGAAACGCCAAAGTATCGATGTGCTACTCAAAACTGCAGGTGAATGTGTGGCACTTGGCATCCCATTGCTGGCTTTGTTTCCAGTAGTAGATAGCAAATTTAAGAGTTTGGACGCGGCAGAAGCGTTTAACCCAGATGGCCTAGTGCAACGCGCAGTGAAAGCATTGAAAGCTGCATATCCTCAGCTAGGTATTATGACCGACGTGGCGTTAGACCCTTACACCACGCACGGCCAGGATGGCCTGATTGATGACACAGGTTATGTGCTGAATGATGACACGATAGAGGTGTTGGTAAAACAGGCGGTTTCGCATGCCAATGCAGGCGCAGATATCGTAGCCCCTAGTGACATGATGGATGGTCGTGTAGGCCAGATTCGAGAGGCGTTGGAGAGTACCCATAATATCCACACTAAGATACTGGCGTATTCAGCCAAGTATGCTTCTGCATTTTATGGTCCGTTTCGCGATGCAGTTGGTTCGGCTGCGAATCTGGGCACTGGCAACAAATACACCTATCAAATGGATCCGGCCAATAGTGATGAGGCGATGCAAGAAGTTGCATTGGACATCTCTGAAGGTGCTGATATGGTGATGGTGAAGCCGGGCATGCCTTATTTGGATATCGTTCGTCGCGTTAAAGATGAGTTTGGTGTGCCGACCTTTGCGTACCAAGTGAGCGGTGAATACGCCATGCTCAAGGCTGCATCGCAAAATGGCTGGCTGGATGAGCAGGCCTGCGTGATGGAAAGCCTGCTAGCGTTTAAACGCGCTGGTGCAGATGGTATTTTGACTTATTACGCGCTGGATGCCGCACGCTGGTTACAGCAAAAGGTATAAATTAGTTTAGCCATAATAGGATTTGGAATGTATTCAGCCACATTTATTTTTGATAAAAAACAATTCGATGAAGAGTTTTATCAACTTGACCAAGCGATAGCCGATATAGCAAAACAAACTTCTGGTTACATTGGTGAGGAAGCTTGGGAAAACCCTGAAACTGGCCGTGTCTCAAACGTTTACTATTGGCACACAATGGACGGACTGCATGAATTAATGAAACATCCCAAACACCTTGAAGCTAAAGCCGCTCAATCTAATTGGCTTAATGGATATCAGGTTGTAATCTCTCAAGTTTTACGGGTCTATGGTGATGGTGCGATTTCGCATCCAACTGCATCATTTACCAATAGCTAACCTATCTTCAAGCTAGCCTGAATCAATGCCGCAACTTCACTGATATTGGCGCGTTGCGCATTGGCACCATCTGCTGCACGCTTGGTCGCTACACGGATATCATCTGATTCAAACACGCTTAACTTAATCAAGCCAGTGTTTGTTTCCAACGTAAATACCGGTACTAACTTACGACGATCACCTTTTTTATCGCGCTTACCGTCATTCATGACGCGATAAGATTTTTCATTGGTTTCAAACGGAATATCTTGATTCAGCAGAAACATCTCTAAATCTTTCAGGCTATCTGCGAACAAGTGGATATGTGTTTCAGAACCTAGACCTGCCGTCCCATCCAATACCGAGCCTGTTAAGTAAGGGTTGAATCTTTCCAGCATTTGCATGGTAAACAGTGCATTTTTGCGTAAATCGCGCAAATTTTCAGGCTGTTCATCGCTTAAATAAAGCGCGTTGTAGAGTTTGAGTTCCTCTTCAATTTCAGCGTTAGATGGCAGCACGCTGTTATCAATTGCACCAACTTGCCGCCCTGCTTTCTTTTTGGCATAGGCAAAGTCAGAAATTCCATCTTCTGCCATCATGCGAGCGGCTTGTTGTGCGATTAGCTGTCTTAGCTGTTGTAAGTTTTCTCTAGCCATGTTGGTCAGAAAGCGTCCAAATCAACGAATATTTGGATCTGCTTTAATTCGGATTCAATAGTTTTCCAGCGGGGTTTTGTTGATTTGGCCCAGCTTGATTGGGTGGTATTTTGTTTGGCGCTAGTGGCGTCAGAATAACATCCGGTTGCAAAATCTGTTGTGGTTGGTTGGGTGTAGGTTCGGTAGCGTCCTCAGAGTCACCAAACAAATCTGAAAAAAATGATTCAGCTTCTGGTGGTGGGTTTTCATGATAAAAATATTCATAAATTCCCTCTTCACCATCTTCGCGCACACCTGTTGTTGGGTCAATTTTGATTGCACTGACGCCATCAGGAACTGGGTTGTATTCGTCGGGCTGCCCACGTAATGCGGTTGCCATGTACTTGATCCAGATTGGTAGCGCAGCAGCGCCACCAGTTTCACTTCTGCCTAATGATTGCGGTTTGTCAAAACCTACCCATGCCACCGCGACTTGTTTCGGACTGTAGCCTGTAAACCATGCGTCAACGTGGTCATTGGTTGTACCGGTTTTACCAGCAATATCATTGCGCCCTAGTCTAAGCGCTCTAGTTGCCGTGCCGTGCCGTACGACATCTTGCATCATAGACGTCATGATAAATGCATTGCGTGCATCAATCACCCGTGGCGCACCATTCCCAGCTTGATCGAATTTAGTCTCTAAAAGAACCTTGCCGTTTTGATCTACGATCTTGGTAATTAGGGTAGGTTTGATTCGATAACCACCGTTTGCAAAAACTGCATAGGCACCAGCCATTTGCCATGCACTTGTTGAACCTGCGCCAAGTGCCATAGTGAGATAAGCCGGGTGATTTTTTGGGGAGAAACCAAAGCGTGTGATGTAATCTTGTGCGTAATTGACGCCTATAGATTGCAGTACGCGGATAGATACCATGTTCTTAGATTTAACCAGGGCTTGTCTTAAGCGAATCGGGCCATCGAATGTATTATCGAAGTTTTGCGGCGACCATGCTTTTTCACCGGTTTCATTAGCCGAGAAATTCAATGGCTCATCTTCTACGATAGTGGCAGGTGTGAACCCTTTTTCTAGCGCAGCGGAATAGATGAAAGGTTTGAAGCTTGAGCCAGGTTGGCGCCAGGCTTGAGTGACGTGATTGAATTTATTCCGATTGAAATCGAAGCCGCCTACTAACGCACGAATCGCGCCATTTTGAGGATCCAGTGCCACAAGTGCTGATTCTATCTGTGGTAATTGCACGATTTGCCACACATCATTTTTATTGACTACACGAATAACGGCACCAGTTTTTAACAGGCGCTTAGCAGGATCTTTTTGAGCGAGCATTTTTTCTGCAAATACCAAGCCTTTACCGGCGATTTCAATGTCGTTACCGCCTTTTGTCCGTGCCTGAATGGCTTTCGGTGTAGCGTTAATGACAACTGCAGGCACTAAGCCATTAAACTCTTCAATCTCATCTAATGCGTTATCTATCGTTTCGTTAGATGCTAAGGCTTCTGCGTCCAGCATCTTTTCAGGACCGCGATAACCATGGCGTAGGTCATAATCCATGACACCTTCTCTCACTGCCGCATTCGCTGCTTCTTGATTCGCCTTACGAATCGTGGTGTAAACCTTCAGGCCGCTACTGTAGATATCATCTTGATATTTTTCATACATACTTTGGCGTACGATTTCTGCCACATAATCAGCGGCCAAATCACGTGATTGGCGCGATGCTTTGAAGCGTAAAGGCTCTTTTAGCGCTTTTTGATAAGTATCTTCTGTGATGAAGCCAAAACGATACATGTCGTGCAGCACTTCCTTTTGGCGATTGATAGCACGTTTAGGATTCACGAATGGGTTGTAGGCGGAAGGTGCTTTGGGTAAGCCTGCTAATAGTGCAGTTTCTGCCAGATTTAGTTTTCCTAACGGTTTGCCATAATAGACTTGTGAGGCTGCGGCGAAACCATAAGCACGTTGACCTAAATAAATCTGGTTGATATAAAGCTCAAGAATTTTATCTTTGCTTAAGCTATGTTCGATCTTGAGCGCAAGCAGGGCTTCGTTGATTTTTCGTTTTAAATTACGTTCGCTGGTTAAGAAGAAATTGCGCGCTACTTGCATGGTGATGGTGCTGGCACCTTCTTTGGCGCCACCGGAAAGATTGTTTACTGCAGCACGGATGACGCCTTTTGTATCAATGCCGTTGTGCTGGTAAAAGCGTCTGTCTTCAATTGCAATGACCGCATCTTTCATATTTTGCGGCACATCTTCGATTTTAATGTAGGCGCGACGCTCTTCGCCGAATTCACTAATTAAATAGCCATCTTCAGAATATACGCGCAATGGTAATTTAGGGCGATAGTCTGTCAGTGCATCTAACGAAGGTAGTGCCGGATAAATAAGTGCAGCGGCGATTGCAACAAGTGCAACAACAGATAAACCACCGACAACTAGTGTCAATAAGAGATAGTGCCACCATTTATTAAGAGTCATGAATTTAAACGATTCGTTTCTATGTAAACAGCATACTATTATAGATTGCTCTGATAATCACTGCGAATAAACTGTGTAATTAATATTTTTTAATAAATAGAGAAATAAAAAATTGCTTTACAGGGGTTAAAGTTGTTGCTAGGATTTAATGTAATTTATTAGAAATATGCGTAACTAACGAACTCAGAAAGGGAATTTCAATTTGAAATTCAGCTTTTTAACAGAATCAACTCCTCCACTGATCGGTATCGATATCAGTTCTACCGCTATTAAAATGGTAGAGCTTGCTGAAAATGGGCGTGGTAGCTATAGACTCGAAGCTTATTCCATGGCACCTCTCCCTAAAGAGGCGATGGTGGATGGTAATATAAGTAATCTTGAAGGCGTAGCTGACGCCATGAAGCTTGCGTGGAAATTGTTGGGTTCCCGTGAAAAACGTGCTGCGCTCGCCTTGCCAGCGGCTGCGGTAATTAGTAAGAAAGTATTAATGGCAGCGGATTTGCGCGAAGAGGACATGGAAGTGCAGGTCGAGGCAGAAGCAAATCAGTACATTCCATTCTCGCTTGACGAGGTGAATATTGACTTTCAAGTGATTGGCCCGGCACCTAATAGCCCCGATGAGGTGGAGGTGTTAATCGCTGCCTCACGTAAAGAGAAAATCGAAGACCGCGTCGCCGCAGCTGAGGGGGCGGACCTTAAAGTGGTTGTAATGGATGTTGAAACTTATGCTACTGAAGCAGCTTATATGTTGGTAGCTGGTCAGTTACCTAACGCAGGCCGTGAGCAAACTGTCATGATTGTCGATATCGGCGCTTCAATGATTCATATTAATGTTCTAAGCGATAATATATCTGTTTATACACGTGAGCAGAGTTTCGGTGGTGGGCAGCTTACACAAGAAATTCAGCGACGCTTTGGCTTGTCTTCAGAAGAAGCGGAAATTGCCAAACGCAAGGGCGGCTTGCCAGAAAGTTATGAGCACGAAGTGCTGCAACCATTTGTCCAGTCACTGGCGATGGAAGTGGCTAGGGCATTACAGTTTTTCACAAGCTCTACCCAATATAACCGCGTTGATCACATCGTGTTGGCTGGTGGTTGTGCTGCGATTCCAGCAGTTGATGTTGTTGTGCAGGATCGTACCCAAGTCAATACAGTGGTTGCAAATCCGTTTCATAACATGGCGCTTAATGGCAAGCTTAAACAGCCGCAAGTTGCGATAGATGCTCCTGCACTGATGATTGCATGCGGCCTTGCAATGCGAGGGTTGCCACTATGATACGCGTCAATTTACTTCCGCATCGTCAAATCAGACGTGAGGCACGTCAACGTGAATTCGCCTTAATGGCAGGATTCTCTGCTATAGCGGCTGCAGTAATTATTTTTATGGGTTGGACATATATCAATAGTCAAATCGACGCGCAGACTGAGCGTAATGGTCGATTAGAGGCGGCTATTGTTAAGCTGGACAAAGAGATTGCCGACATCAAAGACTTAAAAGATCAAATCAGCACCATGCTGGACCGTAAGCAAGTGGTTGAGAATTTACAAACAAATCGCAGTCAGGCGGTGGTAGTGCTTGATGAACTTAGCAGGCAGTTGCCTGACGGCATGTACCTCAAAAGTATCAAGCAGCAAGGTAATGTGATTTCACTTGAAGGTGTCGCTGATACCAATGCACGTATAGCCACTTTGGTACGAAATCTTACCGTCTCAAATTGGATGGAGTCGCCGAACCTGGTCGAAATCAAGTCAGTGAAGGTTAATGGTCTGAAACAAAATGCATTTATCTTAAAAGTATCACTTAAAGTACCTAAAGTTGAAGCTGACGAAATCACACCTGCGGCCAAGGGTAAACTTAAAGGCGGAAGTAAGTCATGAAGTTAGATGATTTTAATAATATAGACTTTAAGAATCTTGGTAGTTTGCCCCTGCCTGTAAAGGCTGTTTTGTTAGCTGCCTTATTTGTATTGCTTTTAGCACTTGGATATTATTTTTTATGGAGTCCATCACTTGAGTCTTTAGATAAAGCTAAAGCAAAAGAGCAAGAGTTACGACAAGTATTTTTGGATAAAAAAAGTCAGGCAATCAATCTAGAAGGTTATAGACAGCAAATGGTTGAAATTGAAAAAACATTTGGTGCGCTCCTAAAACAATTGCCAGATAAGTCTCAAATGGATGGTTTATTAACAGATATCAATCAGGCCGGTTTGGGACGTGGATTGGAGTTTGAATTATTTAAGCCAGGCAAAGAAACACAGGCAGAGTTTTATGCGGAAATGCCAATTGCCATTAAAGTACAAGGCACATATCATGATTTAGGTGCATTCGCGACTGACATTTCAAAACTTTCCCGTATCGTAACCTTAAACAATATTTCTGTTGGGACTAACAGTAAAGATGTTAAGCCTACGGATGGGGTCTTAGTTATGGATGCTGTAGCCAAGACTTATCGTTATTTAGATGCAGATGAGGTTGCAGCTAAGAGAAAAGTTGAAAAAGATAAATCAGGTAAGAAAAATAAAGGTAAGAAAGGTCGATGACTCAAGTGACTGATAACTTAAAACCAAAATCTAGTCAATCTAGATTGATGAAGCTGCTCTTGATTTGTATGTTCAGCGTTTCATTGATTGCCTGTGATGGTGGCGATGGTGATGATTTGGATAAATTTATGCGTGATGCAGCTAATGATATGAGGCCTAAAATTAAACCTTTGCCCGACGTAAAGCCTTATCTTGCATTGCAGTACAACGCTGATGGAATATTGTCAGACCCATTCCGCTCACGTAAAGCAGCTAGTAAGATCGGTGCATTACAACCAAATCTGAATAGACCAAAAGAGCCGATGGAGGCATATCCTCTTGAAAGTATCAAGTATGTTGGTCTACTATCGAAGAGTAAACTTACCTATGCCTTGCTAAAAACACCGGACAATGGGGTACAGCAAGTAAAAGTTGGAAATTATGTGGGTCAGAATTTAGGCAGAGTGACGCAAATTACTGATAGTGAAGTGATATTAAAAGAAATAGTACAAGATGATCTTTCAGGTGACTGGATAGAACGTATTTCCAATTTAGCACTTCAAGAATAATTTGCTATTTTAAGAAATTAAAAATACCTGGAAATTTAAGAGTTAAAGGTGAAACAATGAAAACGAACGCATGGGCATTTAAATTTATACTAGTAACCTTGCTATCGGTTCTGAGTGTATTCTCAGGGTTATCAAAAGCTGAAGATCAATCGGCTTTAGTTAATAAGATTGAAAGCGTAGACTTTTCATCTTTACCGGGGGGGCGAGTTAGTATACGTATTAAAACTACACAACCACTTGCAAATCCTCCAGCTGGTTTTACACTCAATAATCCTGCACGTATTGCCCTTGATTTCCCCCAGGTAGCCAATGGACTTCCCAAAAATAATTTATCAGCTGACCAAGGTGCATTAAAAAGTATAACGCTTGCTCAAGGCAAGGAGCGGACTCGTATGGTGCTCAATTTGAGCAGAAGTGTGGGTTACAGCACTACAGCAAATGCGAATGAAGTGACTATATTGCTACAGGCTACTGAGGCAAGTGCGAGTCAAGGTGTTGAAACTAAGTTCGCAGAATCTAGCCTCGAGTACCAGCAGAACGCAATTAATAATGTTGATTTTGCGCGTGGTAAGAATGGCGAAGGTCGTATTATTGTAGATTTGTCTGATGCATCCGCAGGTATCAACATCAAGCAAAAAGGTAAGACAATTGTAGTTGATTTCATTAATACCGATGTTCCAGCAAACCTACAACGCCGCTTAAATGTTACTAATTTCAATACGCCAGTGCTTTATGTGGATACTATGAAACAAGGCAAGAATGGCCGTATGGTGATTGAGCCTAAAGGAGATTGGGAGCAATCAGCCTATCAAGCAGATAAGAAGTTCATCATCGATGTACGTCAAGTGGTCGAGGATCCCAATAAATTGGTGCGTGGTTCTAAACCAGGCTATGCAGGTGAAAAGCTTTCGCTGAATTTTCAAAATATTGAGGTGCGTTCTGTGTTGCAGGTAATTGCTGACTTTACTGGTTTAAATATTATTACCAGTGACACAGTTAACGGCAATTTAACCTTACGTTTAAAAGATGTGCCATGGGATCAGGCCTTAGATATTATTATGCAGAGTAAAGGTTTGACAATGCGTAAAAATGGCAACGTGATTTTGGTTGCGCCTGCTGATGAAGTGGCCGCTAAAGAGAAGCAAAACTTAGAGGCGTCTAGGCAAATAGAGGATTTAGAGCCATTGCGAACCGAAGTGTTTACATTGAAGTACATGAAAGCAGAATCACTTAAAAATATACTAAGTGATTCTAAACAGAAAATCTTGTCCAAACGTGGCAGTGCAGTACTGGATCCTCGTACGAATACTGTCTTCGTACAAGACACTGCAAAGTATATTGAACAGGTACAAGCTATTATCACTAAAACAGACATCCCTGTAAAACAGGTGATGATTGAGTCACGCTTGGTTTTAGCCGATGAGAGGTTTGGTAAAAGTCTAGGGGCAAGATTCGGAGTGCAGCATCAGGCTACACCAGGTAAAAATGCAGTTGCAATTGGTGGAAGTTTGGATACTACGTCAGCAGCGACAGGCGGTGTAGGAGGTGCACTTAGTACCGGTGGTTTAAACTCAAATTTACCTGTAGCAGGTGCATTCGGTAGCGTTGCATTCAGTCTGTTTAGACTGCCTGCAGGATTGCTTCTTAATTTAGAACTTACTGCATTGGAAACTGACAATCGCGGAAAGGTTGTATCAAGTCCTCGAGTTACAACTGCAAATCAACAAAAAGCTAAGATAGCTCAAGGAACGCAGATTCCTTATCTGCAAGCAAGTAGCAGTGGTGCAACAAACGTAGCTTTTAAGGAGGCCGCGTTAAGTTTAGAAGTTACACCGCAAATCACACCCGATGACAAAATTATTATGGATTTAGAAGTGAAGAAAGAGAGAGTAGGGCAAGTTTTCTTTGGTGTACCATCGATTGAAACGCAGAGTGTAAATACACAGGTGCTTGTATCCAATGGGGAAACAGCTGTTTTAGGAGGGATATTTGAACAAACTGAAAGAACTGACGTAGACAAGGTACCTTTCTTTGGAGATATTCCAATTGTTGGTAATGTATTTAAACGTAAAGTGACACAATCAGATAAAACAGAATTGTTGATATTTATCACGCCAAAAATCATGGATGAGAGTTTAGGTCTACGCTAAATAAATGAAATTGTAGATTTGCAGGAATAGTCGCAAGCAAATCTGACAGATAATCAAGATTGTCATAAAATGCCTATCATTAGCGTGATGGGCATTTTGTTTTAAAATTAATTAGGTGTATGAAATTGGGAAATATCTTTTTTATAGGCCTAATGGGCGCTGGTAAAACTACGATTGGTCGCTTGCTGGCAAAGCAAATGGGCAAGGTATTTTATGATTCCGACCATGAGATTGAACGTAAAACAGGCGTAAAGATTCCACTTATATTCGAGCTGGAAGGCGAAGTTGGTTTCCGTAAACGAGAAGCTGCAGTCATCGAAGAGTTGAGCCAATTGGATAATATCGTCATGGCTACCGGCGGTGGTGCAGTGCTAGCACCTGAGAATCGAACACTTCTTAAAAATAATGGCCATGTGATTTATTTACGTGCAAACGTACATGATCTTTGGCAACGCACTCGCAATGATAAAACACGCCCTTTATTGCAAGGTGGCGATATCAAGCAAAAGTTAGAGCAACTTTATATCGAACGAGATCCAATCTATACTGAGCTAGCGAGTTGTATTGTAGATACAGGCTCTCAGTCCGCTGGTGATATCACTAACCACATAGAACAAATGTTAAAAAATTTAACCCATAATTAAGATGCAAACACTAAAAGTAGAATTAGCAAATAGAAGCTACCCGATACATATCGGACGAAATCTGATTTCTGATGCCAGTTTGATATTGCCATACCTTAAACGTAAGCACGTGGCAGTTGTAACCAATACGACAGTTGCCCCACTCTACCTCGAAAAGTTAAGCAATGCACTGCAGGCGGTAGGGATAACGGTAATTCCGATTATATTGCCAGATGGTGAAGCCTATAAAAATTCAGAAACACTAAATACCATATACGATGTGTTGTTGAAAAATCGTTGTGAGCGCAGTACTACACTCATTGCGCTGGGCGGTGGTGTAATTGGTGATCTGACAGGCTATGCTGCTGCAACCTATCTACGTGGTGTGCCTTTTATTCAGATTCCAACCACTTTACTTTCGCAGGTGGATTCATCTGTTGGCGGCAAAACAGGCATTAATCATCCATTAGGCAAAAACATGATTGGTGCTTTCTATCAGCCGCAATTGGTGTTGGCAGATATTGATACCTTACAAACTTTACCAGCGCGTGAGTTCTCAGCTGGTGTAGCTGAAGTCATTAAATATGGCTTGATTCGTGACGCCGACTTCTTTGATTGGTTGGAGCAAAACATCCAAGCTTTAATGGAATTGGATGAACAAATAATGAGTTACGCAATTTACCGCTCTTGCCAAAACAAGGCTGAGGTTGTGGCACGTGATGAACATGAGACTGGTGAGCGCGCATTGCTTAATTTAGGCCATACATTCGGCCATGCCATTGAGAATGCGATGGGATATGGGGTGTGGTTGCATGGTGAAGCGGTAGCTGCAGGCACTATGATGGCGGCAGACTTATCTAAACGTATGGATTGGTTAAACAGCGCTGATATTACGCGTATGAAAGCGCTCTTTGAAGCTGCTAACTTACCTATAGTGCCGCCTAAGTTAGGTGCAGAAAAGTATTTGGATTTGATGG